>CAJYIL010000538.1 GCA_913774795.1 Pseudobdellovibrionaceae bacterium | reverse complement strand
TAGAGTCTCAAGATCATGCGAGCGTGGAATCTCACCTCAATCTGTCTTGGCGTCTTAGTCGGCGTGTCAGTCGCAGTCTCGGGCTGCAGCTGGCAGTCGACCCGCGCGCCTCAACCCTCGGTTCTTGTCCTGATGGTCGAGAACCTGGGTTTCAACTCATTTTCGTGCGGAGATGCGTCGGGGCCACCCGATGATGTCGTCTTCGAGAGCTTCTGTAACGAATCGGTGCGCTTCACTCACGCCTACACGCCATCGACCATGAGCCAATCGGCGATCGCATCGGTTATGACGGGCCTCTTTCCAAAAGAGCACGGCGTTCGGCACAACGGTGCCGTCGGACTCAACGGTCGCTTCGAAACCGTCGCGGAGATGGCCCACTCGGGCCGAATGAAGACGTCGTTTTTTTCAGGCGGCCCGCCGATTTTTCGCAGGTCGGGGTTCTCGCAAGGCTTTGACGTTTTCGACGACAACATCGGGCTTTCCATCAAGCAACTCTATCGACCGGCTTTGAATGTCGTGAACTTGTTCCTCGATTGGCAAAAAAACCAGAAGTCAGGTTTTGTTTCCTTCTTGTTCTTCGCTGATCCTCAATTCGTCGATACTCCCACCACCAACGATCTCGGTGAGGAGCGCGAGAGTTCGTACGAAGCGCAGATCGCCGAAGTGAGTGAGTCGATCGAAACGCTCGTTAAAGAGATGAAACGTCGCCGGATTTGGGATTCCACGACGGTCATCCTCCTCGGCACGAACGGCGTCGGCTCCGAAGGCCGGCAAGGCGAACCGCAAGCGGTCAACCTCTTCTCCGAAGCCACCCGTGTCGTTCTCATGGTGAAGCCCGCTCACGATGCAAAACCAGAGTATGTGAAAGTCACGAACTGGAAGGTTGATTCGAATGTCTCGCTTGTCGATCTCGGAGAAACGCTCTTCGAAATGCTGGGAGTTTCCCAGTCATCGCGCACGGTTTCTAAGCTGGGAACAGTTTCGCTCATGAATGCGTTCATCGATCCGAAACCCAACTGGGCGGAGGATCGTGAAATCATCATCGAAAGCGCCTGGCCTCAGTGGCGAGGCGTGGGCGGAATTCGCGCGTCGCTCAGAAAAGGGCCTTCATTCTACCTGTTCGATGAAAACGATCAGGTCTTCAATACCCTCACCGACAATCTTGAGGCCCGCGCTCTTCCGCTCGGAGATCCATCGACTTCGCGACTGAGGGATGAATTTTCAGCCTACTTGCGAGCGCACGACTACAGACCTTGGCACGTCGAAAATCACAGTGAACTCGTGCGTACGCTGTTCGGCGAAGAGCTCTGGCGCGACCGGGCCGTGACAAACGATGTAGCGATGCAGCTTCGTCGTCTCTCTCAGCACTACAAAGAAAATGTCGAACTGCGAGGTTGGCGCGCAAACGTCGCGCTTCAGAGAAACGATTGGAACGAACTCAAAGCGGCCGCTGGCCGCGAAAGGCCTCTCTGGACTTATGTTGCAGACGTCAATCTCGGCACACCGAAGACGGCCCCACCCGCTGATCCGTGCCTCCGAGCGCTTATCTCTCATTCAGGTCAACGAGATAAAAACTGCGGTGATGATCTTTCGCGAGCACTAGCACTTTGGGCTGACGATTCAAAGCCGCGCAGCGAGCGTGATGTGGCCATGGAGACGTTTAACAAACTCGAAGTCGGAAAAGCGCTGAACGACCGCGTGTCGCGCACCAATTTGATGGTCGGCGATGTCTGGGACGTTTCGCGCGGTCGCTGGAGTGAACCTTCTT
>CAJYIL010000537.1 GCA_913774795.1 Pseudobdellovibrionaceae bacterium | reverse complement strand
AAATTTCCGCAGCTCAAGATCTTGCCGTCATCGCTGAAGACCAGCGGGTTGTCTGTCGCCGAGTTCGCTTCGATCTCAAGCGTTTCGATCACGCGTTTCAAAGTCGACTTCGCCGCACCATGAACCGCTGGCATACAGCGAAGGGAGTAGGCATCTTGCACACGTCCGCAGTCACGGTGCGACTCCGCGATCGGTGACGTCTCGGCGAGAATGCGCATCAGATTGCGCGCGGTCTGCGCTTCACCGTAGTGAGGACGTGCGGCCGCAATCAAAGGATCAAACGCACTCCGTGTACCTTGCATCGCCTCGAGCGTCATCGCGCCGGCCACATCGACCATCCAGATGAGTCGACGAGCCTCGTACGCATTCAAGAGACCGACCGCCGTCATCACCTGACACCCGTTGATCATCGAAAGACCTTCTTTGGCTTTCAGATCAAGCGGCGTGATCTTCTTCTCGCGAAGAACGGTCGCGACGTCGACCGCCTGCCCGTCTTTCCAGGCTTGGCCTTCTCCGATAATCGCGAGCGCGAGATGAGAGAGCGGAGCCAAGTCACCCGAAGCCCCGACCGATCCTTGCTGAGGGATCACGGGAATGACTCCCGCATTCAAGAACTCGAGAATTTTTTCGACGACGAGAGGACGAATTCCCGAAAGACCATTCGCTAAACAGTTTGCGCGCAAGAACATGATCGCGCGTGTTTCTTCGAGCGTGAACGGCGCCCCGATTCCGACCGAGTGTGAGCGAATGAGATTTTTCTGAAGCTGATCGATCTCCGCATCGGAGATGCGAACCGACGAGAACGCGCCGAAGCCCGTGTTCACTCCGTAAATCGCTTCTCCTCCGTGCATCTTGCCTTCGATGTAGTCGCGAGACGACGCCATCCTCGAGCGTGCCGCCGATGAGAGTTCGACTCGAACGCCGGACTTGTACGCGACATCCCACACTTGATCGATGGTGACGTCTTTGCCGGTAATTTGAATTGCTGTCATGTCAGTGACTCCGTTTTTGCATCTTTCAGGCGACGAATGGCTTCGCGGTAATCGACCCCGGCTTTGAAGACCGCGTTCCCCGCGACCAAAACATCGGCGTCTTGCACTTGCCTTGCGGTCTCCGGGGTAATGCCGCCGTCGACTTCGATTAAAGCTGTGTGCTCGATCCGTTTTAACTCTGCGCGAATCTCCGCGATCTTCGTCGCTTGCTCCGCCATGAAGGATTGACCCGAAAATCCCGGATTCACCGTCATCACGAGAACGAGATCGACGAGCGGCAAATACGGAAAGATGGCCGAGGCCGGAGTCGCGGGTTTCAAAGTCAAGCCAGGCTTTGAACCCAGCGAACGAATCTTCTTCAGCACCGCCGCGGCATCTCTCGTCGCTTCGACGTGAATGGTGATCGTCGAGGCGCCGGCCTTTGCGAAGTCTTCGATGTATTTCTCTGGCTCTTCGATCATGAGGTGACAATCGAGCGGGAGTTTTGAAACCGGCTTCAGAGATTTGACGACCGGAGCGCCGATGGTCAGATTCGGAACAAAGTGGCCGTCCATCACGTCGACGTGAACCCAGTCGGCTCCGGCTTCGGTGATGGCCGCGATCTCTTCGGCCAAGCGAGAGAAGTCGGCGCTGAGGATGCTAGGTGCGATCATAAACTTAGCCAAACTTTTTTCCTCCGCCAGAAAGGTAGCCGAGAGCAAACGCTTGCGCCGTCATGCGTGGTTTTGATTCGGGCTGAACTTCGAGGACATCGAGAACGCCCGCGCCGCACGCAACGTGAAAGCCCGAGCCATGAACTGACAAGACAGTTCCCGGCGCGCCTGACGATCCGCTCTCGCTTACAATCATCGTTTTGTGAATCTTCACGGCACGACCGTCGAGCATCGAGTAGGCAAACGGCCCCATCTGCAGACCGCGCACTTTGTTGTGAATCTCGCGCGCCGCTCGCGTCCAGTCGATCATGGCTTCGGCCTTATCGATCTTCGGCGCGATCGTGACGCCCGATTCATCTTGCGGAACAGGAATTAGATTTCCGCGCAAGTAGTCCATGTACTCGACATGCAGAAGATCAGCTCCGAGAGTTTTAAGTTGATCGTGAAGCTCGAGCGCGTTGATGGAATCATCAAGAGTCACGCGGCGAATGCCGAGCACGGGCCCCGCATCGAGTTTGCGTACGACGATCTGAAGAGCGACGCCAGACTCCGCATCTCCGGCCATAATCGCGCGCTGAATCGGCGCGGCTCCCCGCCACCGCGGCAAGATCGAGCCATGCACGTTCACGCAGCCGCGCGGAAAAAGATCGAGAAATTTTTGACCGAGGATCTGGCCGAAGGCGACGACCGCCGCACTCTCAGGCTTCAGTGATGTGACGAGCGCCCTGAATTCATCGGTGTTCACCGTCTCGGGCGTGTAAACGTTGAGCCCGTGTGCAAGCGCGAGTGTTTTCACCGGCGAGGGAGAAAGTTGCATCTTGCGACCCGCAGGTCGATCCGGCTGCGAGACGACACCGACGATTTCGAAGTGTTCATCGTCGATCAAACGTTGAAGTGATGCCGCCGCAAATTCAGGCGTGCCCATGAAGAGAATTCGAACTCGAGACATAGGGGAATAGGACTCGCACGAAGTGCTAGCGAGGGCAAAATGAAAACGGCGCCGTTCGGGCGCCGTCTCGATTATTCTGCTGTTTCTTTCGCAGCTTTGCGGCGCTCTCGCGCTTCAGAGCGTTCTTCTGCGGCTTCTTCAGCCGTCGGGTACCCGTGCTTCTCGATCCGCTTTTTGATCTTGCTCGATTTCAAGAAGCTCAAACGATCGATGAAGAGCTTGCCTTCCAGGTGATCCATCTCGTGCTGCAAACAAATCGCAAGAAGACCGTCGGTTTTGATGGTGACGGGCTGCCCATTGGCGTCGAGACCGTTGACCTCAACGTAAAGAGCGCGATCGACCGTTTCGAAGAAGCCGGGAACGCTGAGGCACCCTTCTTCGTACTGAGTTTTATCTTTGGCGACCGCGATCTCGGGGTTGAACAGCACGATCGGCTGTTGCACGGCCGCTTCGAGCTCCGTCAAACCTTCGGTCGTCGGCTTTCCCTCGTCGTCGTGCGGACGCGTATCGAGAACGATCAAGCGAACCGACTCACCGACTTGCGGAGCGGCCAAGCCGATTCCGTTTTCATCGTACATCGTTTCGATCATGTTCTCCGAGAGCGCTTTGAGCTCCGGGGTAACGGAGGCGACTTTTTCGCCTTTACGGCGCAAACGAGCATCTGGGTATTTCAAAACTTCGAGAATCATGAGCCTAGTCTAGCATGAGTTTGCACTGATCTCACGCGCGAGTTAGGGGTCGCTTAAGCCGCCCAAAGCGAATATATCGCTTTTCGGTGGCTAGATTACCGTTTTGATCTCATCAAGAAGAAGCCCGAGAAAACGACACCGAGGATATTTGGGAGCCAAACCGCAACAATCGGAGGCATCGCTCCGTGTCGGCCGAGCGTGATGCCTGACGAGTAACCAGCGTAGTAAACGAAGGCGAGGAAGATGGTGATTCCGACATTGAACGCGGCTCCTCCCGCGCGTTGCTTTGTCGCCGAGAATGGAATGCCGAGAAACGACATGACGAACGCGGCGAACGCAAAGGCGAATTTTGCGTGATACTCGACTTCGTAATTCAGAGTTTCGAGACCGGCGGCTTTGTTGCGGTCGATGTATCGCTTCAGCTCGCTCACGCGAAGCGTGTCGGTCGATGCCGACGACTTTTGAATATCGGCGGAGTCTTCGCTCACCGTGATCGTCTTGAGCTTGAAATTTTGGGTCATCGGAACGTTCGCGCCCTTTGGATCGTTCGCGAAAAGGGTGACGGAGCCGTCGCTCAAATCCCAGCTTGTTCCGTTTAACTTCACCGACTTCGCGGTGATCATTTGAATCAAGCGCCACGACTGATCGAAGTAGTACATCGTGAGCCCTTGCGCGGTGCTTGTTTCGCCAGAAAGCGTTTTGATGTTGTAGAGGATGTTTCCAGAGCGATACCAAATCCGGTCGGCGTTGAGGGTCGAGTAAAGACCCGGGCGATTTTTGATCTGGACGAACTCGACGTAGTTTTTTCGTTGGTTGATCGAACTCAAAAGCCGGTCGTTCAACCAAAAGCTAACACCGCTGATCAACACGACGAGAACCAAGATGGGCGTGCTGATTCGGGCGAGCGACATTCCGCTCGAAAACAAGGCGACCAACTCGTTGTTTCGGTTCAACGTCGAGAGCGTGAAGATGGTGCCGAGAAGACAGGCAACGGCCATCATCTGGTACGCGATGCTTGGCGCAAAGAGCGCGTAGTATTCGATCACGGCGCTCGAAGGTGCGTTGTAGTGAGAGATGTTCGTCATGAAGTCGACGGTGACGAACAAGACGACGAAAACGAGCAAACCGCCGGTGAAGAACGCGAGGAAGAGCTTAGCGATGTAGCGGTCGATGATGCTGATCATTTGTTAATTAGCTCCGCCTTCGGCTGCGCTCGCTCGCAGCAAGTGCTCGCTCATCACTTATCGTATCTTGACTCGTCTTTAGAAAAAAAGTTTACTCAGAGGAGTATGGCATTGCGCGTCTTACTCGCTGACGAAAGCACAACGATCAAAAAAGTCATGCAGTTGGCTCTCCAGGACTTTGCGGTCGAGGTGAAGTCCGTGCATGCCGGTATCGATGTCGTCGACGTGGCGCGCACATTCCAGCCCGACATCATCTTCGCCGATGTGCTTCTTCAAAAGAAAAACGGCTACGAGGTCGCGACCTCGATCAAGAATGACCGCACGCTTCGCGATATTCCGGTCGTACTGATGTGGTCTTCGTTCATGGATTTGGATGAAGCCAGTGCCAACTCTTGCGGCGCCGACGCCCGTCTCGAGAAACCATTCGATGTCGAAACATTGCGTAAGCAGGTTCTCGACTTGGTTCCGAAGACGCGCTCGCAGCGCCTTTCGCACTTTCTTGAATTCTCGCCGCGTTTAAACGAGGAGCTCATCGAAGATCCTTCGACGCGAGCTCCGGCGGTCACGCCGCAAGCGCCGCCGGCCCCGATGCGCACGCCGCCCCCGCCTCCGCCGCCGGTTGCGCAGTCTCAAGCTCCAGCGCAGCCGCCTCCGCCTCCGGCAAAGCCTCCCGGGCCGCCGTCGACCTCTGGTCTTGGCGAGCGTCTAGCGGCTCGCGCCGCGCAAGCAGCTCAAGCTCAAGCGCCAACGCCCGCAGTACGCAAAGGTCCTCCTTCGCCTGAGGCCTTTCTCTCTCGAGCGACGTCGACAACGATTCAGCCTCTCGCTCCCGAGCCGAACGACGCCCAAGATCTCGCCGCCGCGGCACCCGCAAAAAGCTCGTGGTCGATGGAGAGCTTCGATGATCCATCGCAATTCGAGAACAGCGAAGAACTAGCCGGAGCCGAAGACGACTTCGCGCCGCTTGAGCTTTCGCAACTTTCGAAAGAGCCCGACGCTCCACCGCAGCTCGAGGCTCAAGACACCGACGACGAAGACGAGGCGTGGGCACGCCAAGATCTCTCGCAGTTTAAACTCGATCTCCCGCCGATATCGGTCGGCGAAGGACGAGACGGTTTCAATATCGACATGGGCGAAGAAGAGTTCACGGCGTCGGGCCTTGAGACTGAGCCGATCGAAGAGTCGATTATGCCGCCCCCGCAGCGTCGTCCAAGCACGAGCCCTCGCGTGAGCCAACAAGCTCCTCAGCTTTCGACCGAAGACGAGTCGCTCTTCGGTAACGACCTCACGCTCGAAGCCGATCAAATCAACGAAGCTCACGACGAGGTTGCGTTGCCACTTGAACCCATCGAAGAACTCGAGATTACGTCAACCGCTTCGATCCCGAGAGGCGCGCCTCTCGGAACCGCCACGCCTCCGCAAGGCCTCGGGCAAATGTCGGCGGCGCAACTTGAAGTCCTCATTCGATCGCAATCACGCGAGATCATCGAACAGGTCGTCAGAAAGATTGTTCCGGATTTAGCCGCCACGATCATTCGCGAAGAACTCGAGCGCTTGCTCGAAGACACGGCCGTTAGAGAAAATAGGCAATTATGACCCTCATGGATTTGATTCAAGCCGCCCTTCGCGAAGATATGCCGAAGGGAGACTTGACGACCGACTCGCTCGCGCTCGTTCCCCGTTTCGGACAAGCGAAACTCATCGCGAAAGAAGATCTCGTTCTCTCCGGAACACTCCCGTTCGAGCGCACGATGCTCGCGATGGATCCAAACGCGAAAGTGCAGTGGCACT
>CAJYIL010000536.1 GCA_913774795.1 Pseudobdellovibrionaceae bacterium | reverse complement strand
CCAATACAGGGGGTACTCCATGGCTCAAGTCACCATGAAGGCCATGCTCGACGCAGGCGTTCACTTCGGTCACCAAACACAACGCTGGAATCCAAAGATGAAGCCGTACGTTTTCACGGCTCGCGGCGGCATCCACATCATCGACCTTCACAAGTCGGTCGATCTCGCGAAAAAAGCGGCTGACTTCGTTCAGTCGATCGCGGCCAACGGCGGCCGTTTGATCTTCGTCGGTACGAAGAAACAAGCGGTTGAGCCAATCATCGAAGCGGCTCAAAAATCGGGTCAGTTCTACGTCACGAAGCGCTGGTTGGGCGGCATGATGACGAACTTCACGACGATCAAAACTTCGATCGATCGTCTCCGCAAAATCGACAGCATGCGCGAGAAAGGCGAGCTCGAATTCTTCTCGAAGAAAGAGCGCGCTCGTATCGAAAAAGAATATACTCGCCTGGTCGATTACCTCGAAGGCATCCGTGAGATGAAAGACTCGCCACAAGCGATGTTCGTCGTCGACCTCAACAAAGAACACATCGCGGTTCTCGAAGCGAAACGCCTGGGCATCCCAGTGATCGCGATCGCCGATACAAACGTAAACCCTGACCTCATCGACTACCCGATCCCAGGAAACGACGACGCGATCCGCTCGATCAAGTTGTTCGCGAACCTCATCGCTGACGCTTACAATGAAGGTAAAGTTCAGTACGAACAAAAAATGCGCGCGAACACAGATAAAGAATCTGATCTCGCTCGTGAAAAAGGTGACGTTGCTCCAGAGTCGAAACGCGCTGAACGCCGTCCGGGCGCAGGCCGCGGTGAAAAACCAGCTGCAGCTGCTTCGGCAGGTCCAGCGGTTATCAAGGCTGCTAAAACTCGCAAACTCGTTGCGGCTGGTACAGCTGACGAAGTCGAAATCGCACAAGAGCTCGACGAAGCAGCGACAAAGCCAACAACTGACTCTGACGAAGCGTAAGGAGAATTACGATGTCGATTTCAGCTACAATGGTAAAAGAGCTCCGCGAAAAAACGAACGCGGGCATGATGGACTGCAAAAAAGCCCTCACAGAGACGAACGGCGATTTCGATAAAGCCGTCGACTGGCTCCGCGCAAAAGGCCTCGGTGCCGCTGCGAAAAAAGCCGGCCGTATCGCTGCTGAAGGCACTGTCTTCACAAAGACGAATGGTAAAACCGGCGTTGTCGGCGAAGTGAACTCAGAGACTGACTTCGTTGCTCGTAACGATGCCTTCCGCGCATTCGTTAGCGACCTCGCAGATCACGCGATGACAAACTCGACGACAGACATCGGCACGCAAAAGTTCGGCAAATCAGGCCACACGGTTGATGAAACGGTAAAAGAACTCGTTGCGACGATCGGTGAAAACATCGTTCTCCGCCGTGTCACGAAGTACGACCTTCAAGGCGAAGGCTACATCGCGGCTTACACGCACGGCGAAGGCAAAATCGGCGTTCTCGTTGAAGTTGCCGGCAAAGACACTCCAGACCTCCGCACTTTCGCACAAGACGTTTGCTTGCACATCGCTGCAATGAACCCAATGGCGATCTCGGCTGACCAAATGTCGCCAGACGTCGTCGCGAAAGAAAAAGAAGTCTTGAAAGCAAAGAACATCGAGCAAGGAAAGAAAGCCGACATGATCGATAAGATCGTCGAAGGCCAAATCCGCAAGTTCTTGGCTGAGTCATGCCTCATGGATCAGGCGTTCGTGAAGAACCCAGACTTGAAAGTCAGCGACTACGCGAAAGAGACCGGCAAGAAGACCGGTGGAGACGTCAAAGTTCTCCGCTTCACACGCTTCGAACTCGGTGAAGGCATCGAGAAGAAGCAAGAAGACTTCGCAGCCGAAGTCGCAGCTCAAATTAAAAACTAAGTTTTTAATCACACGGCAGGGAAACCTGCCGTGTTTCTATTCGTCATCTCTCACTCTCTTTTCTCGCCCCCGGAGGCACTCGTGGCTCGCACAGCATTCAAACGCGTTCTTTTAAAGTTAAGCGGTGAAGCATTGGCGGGCGAACAAGGCTTCGGAATCAAAGTCGACATTATCCAAGAGATCGCCAAGGGTGTTGCGGCGGCGGTTGAAACCGGCGTGGAGATGGGAATCGTTATCGGCGGCGGTAACATCTTCCGCGGAATCGCGGCATCGGCGACCGGCATGGACCGCGCTTCATCGGATTACATGGGTATGCTCGCGACGTGCATCAACGCACTCGCGCTCCAAGACGCTCTCGAGAAGCTCGATGTTTACACGCGCGTACAATCTGCCATCGAAATGGCCGAGATCGCCGAGCCCTACATTCGCCGCAAAGCGATCCGTCACCTCGAGAAAAAGAGAGTCGTGATCTTCGCGGCCGGTACCGGCAACCCGTATTTCACAACCGATACGGCAGCGGCTTTGAGAGCCATGGAGATCGACGCCGAAGTGGTGATGAAAGCCACAAAAGTCGACGGCGTTTACGATAAAGATCCGAAGAAATTCTCCGATGCCGTGAAGTTCGACGAGCTTAGCTACATCGAAGTGTTGAACCGCCAACTGAACGTCATGGATTCAACGGCGATTTCACTTTGCATGGACAACCAGCTTCCGATCTTGACGTTTAACCTCGATAACCCCGGTAATATCTTGAAGGCCATTCAGGGCGAAAAAATCGGGACCCTGATTCGCGCCAACCAAAAGTAAGGAACATTAACGATGAGCACAGACGCTACTAAAAAGACCGCTCAAGCTTCGATGGACAAAGCCCTCGCAGCTCTCGCTGATCAACTCAAAAAAGTTCGCACGGGTCGCGCGCAGATTTCGATGCTCGACAACGTTCGCGTGAACTATTACGGCAACCCGACTCCGCTCAACCAAGTTTCGGCGGTTTCAACTCCCGACGCGAAAACGTTCATGATCGCGCCCTGGGAAAACCAAATGCTTAAAGAAATCGAACAAGCGATTCAAAAGTCAGATGTCGGCATGGCGCCGATCAACGACGGCAAAGTCATTCGCTTGAAACTCCCAGATCTTACTGAACAGCGCCGTAAAGAGCTCGTGAAGTCGTGCCACAAACTCGTCGAAGACGCG
>CAJYIL010000535.1 GCA_913774795.1 Pseudobdellovibrionaceae bacterium | reverse complement strand
GCCCTCTCGAACCGAATCGGGCCGAGAGGGCTTAAAGAGCAATGCTGTCGAGACAAGTTCGCGTCGGGCCGTAGCCCGGATTTTTGATTACGTACGCCACGGGCTTCGCCTGTGATTTTGCTGAAAGCGCGATGTTCACGATCGCAGTTTTGAAAGAATCAGGAAGCGTTGGACAGAGGGCTGTACGCTGACCGTTGAGAGTCACAATGATTCCGCTCGGCCGAACTTCAACTTGTTGAACGTGGCCGGTGGCTGCAGAGGCCGCTTGAGACGACAGCAAGAGGGCGAAGACGAGTGTTTTCATGACGACAAATTTAGCATTTTGGCGGCCTTTCTCCGAGGTTGCGGGGGTGGGTGTGCAGACCTTTCCCTGAAGCTGCCGTTTTTTGCGCCCGATTGCGGTGCGGCGAGCTCGTTTTCCCTAGGGAATCGGTGACTTTAGGAAGCTGTTTTGGTTCTATCGGCGTTTTGAGAAGCACTTGCTATTGAAGGAGCTGTTTTATGGCGACAAAAGAGATCGCACTGCCGGAGTTGGGTGAAGGCGTCACCGAAGGTGAATTGGTAAAGTTCACGGTGAAAGTCGGCGACAAAATCAAAGCCGATCAAACGATCGCGGAGATGATGACCGACAAAGCGACCGTTGAAGTTCCATCACCTCAAGCGGGAACCGTAAAAGAGCTTCGCGCAAAAGACGGCGACGTCGTGGCGGTTGGGCAAGTGTTGACCGTGATTGATGATGCGGCATCGGCTGGGGCTTCGGCTTCGGGTGCGAAAGCTACGGCGGGCGCATCGGCTTCAAATGGTGCAGCAGCAAAGTCTGCGAACGCCGGCGCATCGACGGGCGGCGCGGCAGCTTCAGGCGGCGGTGGCGTTCGCGACATCGCTCTCCCGGAGTTGGGAGAGGGCGTAACCGAAGGTGAACTGGTTAAGTTTACCGTAAAAGTCGGCGACTCGATTAAGCAAGATCAGACGATCGCGGAGATGATGACCGATAAAGCGACAGTTGAAGTTCCTTCGCCAGTCGCCGGCGTTGTTAAAGCGTTGAAGGCAAAAGAAGGCGACGTCGTTTCGGTAGGCCAAGCGTTGATTTCGCTTGAAGCTTCAGGCGGCTCGGCTTCGGCGGGAGCAGCAGCCAGCGCGTCATCGAATGGCGCGAAACCAGCAGCGGCTCACGCTAGCAATTCAGCGAATGGCGGGTCGGGCGCCGCATCTCGCGGTGGCGCAGCCGCGGCTCCAGCAATGATGGCTTCGCAAGGCGGAGCAACAACTCGCACGCAAGGCGCTGGTGCAGGTTCGATGGACCGAGCCGGTGGCGCAAGCGCAGGTGCTGGTGCTGATTTCCATCCTCCGGTCGCCGATGCAAAAGTTTTGGCAACACCAGCGACACGTCGTTTGGCCCGTGAAATGGGAATCGACATCAACGCGCTCACAGGTTCGGGCGTTGCGGGTCGAGTGACTCGCGAAGACGTCATGAAAAACGGAGCGGGCGCGACACAGGCGGGACCGGCAAGCTTCCGGGCGCCGGTTCAAGCTCCGTCGTACCAAGGGCCTGCGGGCGCAGCCGAAGAACGCGTCGCGATCCGCGGGATCCGTAAGAAAATCATGGAGTCGATGACGCTTTCAAAGCAGGTCATTCCTCACGTCACGTTG
>CAJYIL010000534.1 GCA_913774795.1 Pseudobdellovibrionaceae bacterium | reverse complement strand
GTTTGTCACCTCAGATAAGTCGATTTTCGGTTGATCAAAAACCGATGAGGGGCGGACCGTTGTACAGCCGACAAAGAGCAGGGCTAAAAACGCGAAACGAGATCTCATTCCTTTATGGTCAAGCCCCCTGATCTCGAGAGCAACGAGAAGAAAGTCCAGACTCTGGTGTGACCTCTCGCACACAAGTCGAAAACCGCTTCACCCCCGACGTTACCCTAGGTAAAAATGGCTCGAATGCGCGACGAAGAAAGTCAAAATCTCGAAGTCGAACTTCTTATCGAGGCCCTCTTTCGGCGCTTCAACTACGACTTTCGAGATTACGCTCGGAGTTCGGTCGTTCGCCGTCTTCAGCACGCAATGACCCGATTTCACTGCCCGACGATCTCGCACATTCAAGCTCGCCTTTTAAACGAGTCTTCCTTTTTGCCCGAACTGATCGACGTCTTGACTGTTCCCACGACCGAGATGTTCCGAGATCCGACGTACTACGCGTCGCTCAGAACCAATGTTCTCCCGATTTTAAAAACCTACCCTTCGGTCCGTGTTTGGATCGCCGGCACGTCGACGGGCGAAGAAGTGGTTTCGATGGCGATTCTTTTCAAAGAAGAGGGCCTGCTCGAAAAGACCACGATCTACGCGACCGACATCAACATGAGAAGTTTAGAGCACGCGCAGAGAGGCATTTACGATACCGAGGCGATTCAAAAAGCGACCTTGAATTACCGCGAATCCGGCGGCAAGCAGTCGATCAGCGACTACGTTTCGGTCGCCTATGGATCAGCGAAAGTCGATCCGTCTCTTTACAAACACGTCGTCTTCTCGGATCACTCTCTTGCAACAGACTCCGTTTTTACCGAAGCCCATTTGATCTCTTGCCGAAATGTTTTGATCTACTTCGATAGAACTCTCCAGAACCGCGCAACTGGCCTGTTCCGTGATTCGCTCGTACGAGGCGGGTTTATGGGACTCGGTAACCGCGAATCTCTTCGCTTTCTCGAACCCGCCGCTCAGTTTAGAACAGTCGACGAAACGAACCGGATTTACCAAAAGTTATGAAAGCTTTTATCATCGGAGGCAGTGCAGGCGCGATCGAGGCACTCAAAAGCCTGTTACCAGGTCTTCCTCCGTCTAAAGGCTTTCCCGTCGTCATCGTCTTACACCTTCTCCCAAGAGGCCAAAGTCTGCTGCCGACGATCTTCCGAAGCCAATGTCCTTGGCCGGTCAAAGACGCGGAGTCGACAGAACCTCTCGAAAATGGCGTCGTTTACTTTGCGCCCAACGACTACCATCTTTCGATCGAGGCCGACGGCACGTTTTCACTGAGCAACGAAGAACCGGTGATGTTCTCACGCCCCTCGATCGATCTCTTCTTCAAAAGTGCGGCCTCTGTGTACAAAAGTGAACTTGCCGCGCTTGTCCTGAGTGGGGCAAACGAGGACGGTGCCCAAGGAGTGAAGGAGATTTTGAAGCGAGGCGGTCGCTGCTTTGCTCAAGACCCAACGACTGCCGACTCCCCGGAGATGCCTCAGTCCGCATTAAACGTGTCTCCAGATGTTACAGCCGTGAATTCGAGTGAAATGCTCGCATATCTAGCTGGAACAAATTGACCAGTCTTGTTAAAACTGAACTCTAGAGGATCATGTGAACCGTAACCCTGCAACACCACAAACGAATGAGGCCTTCAGAGTGAAGTGCCTGCTCGTGGATGACCTGGAAGAAAACCTGGTCGCGTTGCGCGCGCTATTGGCCGATGAAAACGTCGAGCTCTTCAGCGCCAGGTCTGGTGTCGAGGCCCTTGAGTTGATGCTCCAGCACGATTTCGGCCTCGCGCTCGTCGACGTCCAAATGCCATCCATGGATGGTTTCGAGCTCGCCGAGCTCATGCGCGGATCTGAACGAACTCGCTCAACCCCGATCATCTTTTTAACGGCCGGCGCCTGGAACCGCGAGCGCATCTTCAAAGGCTACGAATCTGGCGCGGTCGATTTCATGTTCAAACCGATCGAACCCCGAATCTTGCGCTCGAAGGTTCGCGTGTTCGTCGAACTCAACCGACAAAAGATGGCGATTGCAAAAGCCGAAGAGCGCTACGCGCTTTCGACGAGTGCCGCTCAAATCGGAACGTGGGAGCTCAACGTCGAATCAGGCGAACTCACGTGCTCCGACATCAAGCTCCGACTTTTCGGTCTTGAACAAAAACGCGGGGTCATCTCACGCTCCGATATCCTCGACCGTATCCACCCTGAAGATCGCGCAGCATTCGAAACTGAGATTTCGAAAACGATCGACACCGGCGTTCCGTTCGCCGCGACTTTCCGCGTGATTTTGCCCGGCGGGCACACGCATTGGCTCGACACGAAAGCAAAAGCGTCATTCGACGAGCGCGGCAAGGTCATGGG
>CAJYIL010000533.1 GCA_913774795.1 Pseudobdellovibrionaceae bacterium | reverse complement strand
GTCAGCATTTGCATCGGTCATGCACACGATCGTCCACTCGCGCGAGCGGTGAGATTGAATCAATCCTCCGAAGAAAATCGTTTCGTCATCGGGATGCGCAACAACGATGAGGTTTTTAGACATGACGGGCTTAGGCCTTTCGCTGATAGTATTGAAACATGCTTCCTCCGTTTTTGCGCGTCGCAAATGATTTGAATCAAGAAGCCTCCGAGTGGCTGGCGCGACACATTGCGGAGGGTGCGCGGTCGGTCTTTTTGCCTGCCGGCAAAACACCCGAAAAGCTCTACGCGCTCTGGGAAAAAGAGCGCCCCAAGTTTCTCGAGGGTGCGACGCTTAAGCAAATCGACGATGTGCTGACCGGGCCACAGGCGGGCGTCTTCAAAAAGTTTTTCGAAGAGCATCTTCCGTCGTACACGGGGCAATTTGAATGGATCGATCGGGCCGATGGCGGAGCCGATGTCGCCATCCTGGGCTTAGGTCTGAATGGTCACATCGCATTTCATGAGCCTTCGCTCCCGACGAATTTTTACGGAGGCTGCGTTGAGCTCACAGAAATAACTCGCCGGACGCTCGGTCTCGGTGAGCCGACATGGGGTCTCACGTACGGAGCTTCAACATTCATGCAGTGCCGATCCATTCTCATGATTGCTTCTGGAGAATCAAAGCGTGACGTGGTGGCACGTCTGAGCCAGGCGTCTCCCACTCTTCCCGCATCGGTGCTTCTCGAGCACCGTGACTTTACGCTGCTCATTGATGGCGCAGCCTCGACGTTTTAACGGTCACTCGTGTTGTTTTTAAAAACTCCACGCGAAATTTTTCGCGCGCTTCACAACGTGCGCGAGAATTTGGGCGGGAGGACGAGTGGAGACACGCACAGTCCCTGCGCGCGTCGTCAATCACGACGACGTGAACATCGAAACGTTTGAGCGTGCGCTCTCGGGCGTAGCCGGTGTCGTGTGCGCAAGTTTGGCGCTTCGCTCTGATCGCTGGCCTCAGTTAGCGGCTCTGACTCTTTCGTCTTTTTATCTTTTGCGACGTGCCCTCACCGGACATTCCCCTCTCTACTCGGAGAAACGCGCCTCGTTAGTGACGACAACCGCACTCGCTGTCCCTCACCAGTCTTCGGTGACGATCCAGGGTTCACTCGAGGAAGTGGAATCGTATCTTATCGATGAAGCGCCTTCGACGGTTCAGCTCTCGTACAGCTCGCGTGCATCAGGATCGCAGATCGAAGTTCGCGCGCAGTCGCTGACGGATGATGATATAAAACTCCGTTCGCTTCTTCGCCGAGCGAAGCAGATGATCGAAACCGGAGAAATTGCGCGCGCCGACGACCGTGTTCGGGGAGGTTCGTGATGAAAGCCCTCTGCTGGAGAGGCGCGGGTTCTGTCGCTTGCGAAACCGTACCCGATCCGCGTCTCATCAATCCCCACGACGCTATCGTGAAGGTGACTCTCTCATCGGTGAATGGCGCTGATCTTCATCTGCTCGAGGGATCAGTCCCTTCGATGAAGCCCGGGGACATCATCGGCCGCGAGTTTATCGGTGAGATCGTCGATCGGGGTCGTGACGTGGCAAAGGTTGCTGTCGGGCAACGAGTCGTCGTGTCCTCGGTCATCGGCTGCGGCCACTGCTACCACTGCGGTATCGGAGACTACTCGCTTTGCGATAACACGAATCCGAACGAAGATGTCGGTGATCGGCATTTTGGTTTCGCGACGTGCGGAATTTTAGGGTCGTCAACTGCATTTGGCGGATACGCCGGATCGCACGCGCAATACGTGCGAGTTCCGTTCGCAGATCTTGGCTGCGTCCCGCTCTCCGACGTTCTTTCAGATCAAAGCTCTCTTTTCTTGAGTGACGCTTTTCCCACAGGCTTCATGGCCGCCGATATGTGCGAGCTGCAGCCCGGTCACGTCGTCGCGATTTGGGGTGCGGGAGGAGTGGGGCAAATGGCTGTGCAATCCGCGTTCTTGCTGGGAGCCGATCGCGTCATTTTAATCGACCGTGTGCCATCGAGATTGAAAGCTGCGTCTCTTCGCTCCAACGTCGAAGTTTTGAATTACGACGAAGTGAACGTGCACGAAGCGCTCAAAGAATTGACGAGCGGTCGTGGGCCTGATGCGTGCATCGATGCCGTCGGTCGTGACGGAGTTTTATCGCAAGCTGTTTTGGCGTGCCGTAAAGGCGGAACAGTCAGCGTCGTCGGAGTCTACACCGGCGTTCTCGACAGATTTCCGATTGGCGCGGCGATGAATAAGGGCCTCAGATTTCGCATGGGTCAGGTCCACGGTCCACGCTATGTTTCGCGGTTGATGAAGGTGATCGAGAAGGGCGAGATTGATCCGTCTTTTCTTCTCACGCACACGCTCTCTCTGCGCGAAGGCTCAGAAGGATACAAGATGTTCAAAAACAAATCAGACAACTGCATGCGAGTCGCGTTCGATCCTTGGCTCGAACCGACGTTGCACTAAAGGGAGGTTATTATGTCTTACGCCAACGTTCTCTCCTCTTTCGCGAATGCCGCCGTCAACTCGTACGTGTCACCGCGCTACGAGTCTCGACAGAGCCGCGCGTTTCGTCCGCCCGCGCAACCGGCTGATCCTGCGTTCTCCATTTGGTTCCCGATTTTCGCAGGTCACATCGGCTACGGATTACTCGCATCCGAAGATCAATCTAATGAGGCGTCTTTTTGGAATCACATCATTGCGGTTTCAGGATTGACCTACGCCTCTACGCTCGTTTCGAATCGCTTCTACTCGATGGCGGGCGCGATGGCCGCGATGACGTACGCGTCCTACAAGTATCGTAAAGCTTTGCCTGAATCGTCGTCTGTCGGTTCACGTGCCGTCCGCTTTGCGGCTGAGGTCGGTGTCGGTTGGCTTGCGGCCGCCGATACGGTCATTGTCGCCAAAGATGCTCGCCGAGCGCTGGGTCGTCCACTCACTCACCGCGAGAAAGACGTGACTGGTCTTCTGCAAACCGCGGTCGCAACAGGTGCGGCGGTGGCGGCAAATCGCGTGCTCGGCTGGCGCGGAGTTTCGGTAGCGGCGGCGTGGGCTCTCGGCGCGGTCGCGTTGGATAAACGCTCGGAGAGACATGTTCGCGCCATCGCGGGAGTCGCCGCAGCCGGTGTCTTGGCCGACTTGGCATTCTCGGCCTTCGGTTCTTCGCAAACGAAAGCGAAAGAGATGGCCGCGGCCGCTGATTTCGCGGAGTCGGAAGTTGTGATCGTTGAAGATACGTTTATTCCGCCCAACATCATCATGGAAGAAGTCACGACGGTTCGCATTTGACCTCGGGCGGTCATCGGTGGTCTTTTGACCACCTGATGGCCGCAGTGACGCTTTATCGTTTTCGAATCGAACTCTCGGATCTTGATCGTAACCTCTACGATACGCTCGACTTCCGTTTGGCGATGCATCCGTCTGAGACGACCGACTACCTTCTCACGCGAGTGCTCGCTTATGCTCTGAACGAGGGGGTCGCTTTTTCCGGAGAAGGGTTGAGCGATCCCGATCAGCCTGCGCTCCGTCGCGACGGTCCTCACGGGGCGATCGATCTCTGGATCGAAATCGGCAATCCCGCATCACGCAAACTTCACCGCGCATCCAAGGCGGCTGCAACGGTCCGTGTTTACACTTACAAAGATCCTCGTCCGTTGATTGCCGAATGCTCAGAGATCCCGCGCGCCTCTTCGATCGAAGTCTTCGCGCTTTCACCGAAGTTTTTAGAGTCGTTGTCGGCGCGTGTCGAGCGAGATTCTCGGTGGTCTCTTCTTGTTCAAGACGGCCTGCTGACGTTGTCAGGTGAGGGCTTCTCAATCGAAGGCGAACTTCGCCCGGTTTCACTCGTCTGATTCTTAAAAGAATGTCATTTGATCGCCGGTCTTCGGCGGGCGTTTGAATTTTGTCTTGTCGAGATTGAAGCTCTTTTGATTGAAACCGTATTTTCTCGCATAAAGGTCGAACATCGTGCGCATGCTCTCGGCGCGAGGACCTGTGCCTTCGAAGCGAGAGCCAAAGTTCGGGTCGTTTAATTTTCCGCCTCGAATGTCTTTGATCGCGTTGATCACCTTTTCGGCTTTGAGAGGCTGCGCTCTCTCAAGCCATTCGGTGAAAACAGGTTGCACGCTCGAGGGAAGTCTCAGTGGGGTAAATCCAGCCTGCTGGGCACCGGCTTCGTTCGCAGCCTTCAGGAGCGCGGGAATTTCGTGATCGGTCAGGCCCGGTATCATCGGCGCAAGGTTCACCCCGACAGGAACTCCGGCTCTTGCGAGTTTTTCGATGACTTGCAGTCTCGCTCGCGGCGAGCTTGTTCTCGGTTCGAGTTCACGACCGAGTTTCTCGTCGAGGGTCGTGAGGCTGATGAACGCCACGACAAGATCTTTCTCGGCGAGTTGCTTGAGTAGATCGAGATCGCGTGTGATGAGTGCATTCTTCGTAATGAGTCCAACGGGGTTTTGGAATTCGTTGAGAACCTCAAGAAGCTGTCTCGTAATCTGAAATTTTCGTTCGGCCGGTTGATAGCAATCCGTGACGCCACTGATGCTGATCGTCGCTGGCTCCCAACTCGGTTTGTGCAATTCGTTTCGGAGAAGCTCGGCGGCGTCGGTTTTGACAAAAATCTTCGATTCGAAATCGTAGCCTGCGCTCAAGCCCAAGTACTCGTGCGTCGGTCTGGCGTAGCAATACGCGCATCCGTGCTCGCATCCGCGGTACGGATTGATCGAGTAGGTAAACGGAATATCGGGCGAGTTGTTTTTATTGATGATCGTTCTTGAGCTGTCGGTGAAGAACTCGGTCTTGAGCGCTGTGCGATCATCTTCGGTGAGACCGATGTCTTCGAGGTGGTCGAGCTCCACGTGCAACTTGTCGAAGCGATTCACCGGATTCGCATTCGCCCCGCGCCCTTTGAGATTTTTCTGGGAGTCGTTGGACATGGCGGGGTTCTAGCACGAGTCGGGGGCTTTGCGCGAGGGGCGTGGGTCTAAGGTGAGGTTGGGGCTAGGGGTGGCGGTCGCGCGGCCTTCCTATTCGTCCGGCGATGGGTTCGCTTCTCGGCCGTCGCGTTTCTTTGAGTGCTAACAGGTTTGCGAATCGGGTCGGCACTCCGTTTGCGAAGGGACTTTCGCGGAGG
>CAJYIL010000532.1 GCA_913774795.1 Pseudobdellovibrionaceae bacterium | reverse complement strand
CCAATCAAGACGTCTTGTCAAAGGAGCCTTTGAAAGATCTCGGGTGCCTGCTTAGAGAGCTCGGATCAGGTGCCGGTTACAAGCGACCGGCAACGCCTTTGTTAGTTGTACGCGCCAGCAAGTGCGGAGATCAGCTTCGCCTTCACCGCGGTTGTTTGTTGTGACGAATACACGTTACGGATGAGGCCAAGAATGAATTCCGCCTGATCAACGTTAGACCCGGCCTGCTGTGCGATCTTCTTTGCCGATCCTGTTTTCTGGCGTGTGGCATTTGTGAAGTAGCTTGCAACGCGAACTGAGTTCCACGCCATTCCACGAGTTGTTTTGATCCCACGCTCATTCAATGCTTTTGCAATTGCAGGGAACGTCATACCCTGTTTTCTCATCTCAACGATCGTTCCACGGACTGCGACTGATTCTTTCATCTCTTCTCCTGCCTTCTTAGGCGTTAATTCCAATGGTTTTACGTGCGAGCTGACGAGCGTCTTCAGCGTAAGCCTCAACGAGTTCTCGCTTATCCGCCCCAGTGATGCGGGCGAAGTTTTTTAGTTTCGAGAGAGGGAACTTCATCACTCCTCTCTCCACGTTCGATATGAACTGACCGGACGTGTAGCCAAGTCTAAGTCCGAGAGTGTTCTGACTCAGTCCTGCGTCCAATCGTGCTTGTTTGATCTTCCAACTCAATGCCATCATCGCTTGCGCCTTTCATAAAAATGCAGATGAACAAAACAGCTAATAACCAACCGGCGATCACAGCTTCACGCCAAGCTCTTGAAGCAGAGACTTCGCTTTTCCAAGCTCACGCTCAAGCGCTTCAATCTCGGGCCCGTCGGCAACTTTGATTCTAGACACGGCATCCAGAATGTTTAAGAGCACGGCGATCAGACGGAGCTTCTCAGCCTGATCTCGGAGAGTTCTTTCGTTGATCATTTTTGCTCCATTCGCTTTAGGGTCTCTGTGCGGAAGACCTCATCGCCCAACTCCCTGCGGAGCTTGTCCTTTGCGCCATGCGCGGAGGTGTTTCCGAGAGCAGTCACAAAAGCAGTAAGACGATCACGAGCATTCAAGAACCGTCGCTCACTCTCCGCTTCTTCCATCTCAAGGCGGTCTAACTCGATCAAAGCGTCGAGCGGCTTCATGTTTAGTGGATGACTCATCACCACTCCTGTTTTCCGTAGATGCGCTCGTAGGCTGCCTTCAGTGTTTGAACCTGAAGAGAGAGCGCGGTTCCATCGCGAACTGCAGAAGCCATCAGCCACTTGACGTACGCCTCAAGCTCCGCCTGCGGGATATCCCCGACGATTCGCCCGTTGTACTTGCGCCCAAACTCGATCTTGAACTTCATAGCCGCAGCGACGGCTTTATCGTGGTCAAGCGGTTCTGGTTTAGACGCGTTAACCTGAGGCTTAATGTTTGGTAAATTAGGTTTAGAGGTCTCAACCTCGACTTTTGGATTGCCGATTGGAGCAGTAGCTTCGTTGCCGTCGTCGTCGGTCTGTCCGATGTTCGCAATGGCTGCGAGTGCGTAACGTCGAGCATAGGTGATGCCAGAACCCATGGACTGACAGCTTTTCTTTTCATTTAAAATTTGAGTAAACGAGCGCATCCACTGCCCGCTTTCGTGCGCAACAGTCGTGATGAGGATATTCTCGCCGGAGAGTTCCACCATTGGCTGTTGCACGATGACGAGTCCTTGCGCCAAGAACGCAGGCTTTACGGCGTCGATCACTGATTCAAGTGTCGCGTAGTCGGATCTGAAATGCGGATTCTCGGCATCAAGGAACGCGTGCCGAACATTGGCTTGAGCCTTCACGAGCGCACTGACGAGATCTTTGATCTCTGGGCTTTGCAATTCTCTCATACACACCTCTCCAGTTATTGGTTAGGTGCGACTTCTTTCACTCTCCCCGACTCACACACTTGACATTCAAACTTTAAACAACAGCTGTGTAGTTTATAAACAGTTTTTGTTTAACGTCATATTACTTATCAGCAAATCTAGGTAGCACGTTCGAACCTAAATTCGAGCTTAATATCAACTTCTTCGACGACTTCCCTCACCACACTTTTCAACTTCCACGCGTAGATATCAGCGAAGTTTAAGAGTCGCTTTAAGGGTCAGAATTTTGCGCAAGCCTGATGGTCTCAGGGCGCTTCTGACTCAGTAATGATGGCTTGTCCTGAAGATCCGCCGTCAATCACGCGGTACTCACGGCCGCGGAATATGATTGTGCCATCCACGGATCCGCCTTGAAGAAGAATCCGCACCGTTGACGACGAGTCACCCTCGATCGTTCCCGCAATCAGTCCTTCGTTCACCGTATAGGCCGAAGGCGCCTGCAAGTGCGCGGTTAGAACCGCATCGGGAAATAAGTTGAGAATGACCGCACCATTTACGGGGCGTCTGAGCGCTTCTGGATGAAAGACCACTCGGCGTCCACGGAGAAGCGGCGTCGATCCAAGCATTCCCAGTTCGCTTGCCGAAAGATTTCCGCGGTGTTCAAAAACCGAATCGGCTTCGAGACTCGCCGGTCCGCGAGCTCGTCCTTCTTCGGTTAAAGAGCGAAGCCCGAAGGCCACTAATACCGTCAAACAAAGAAACGCGGCCGTTGAGGCCGCGAGTTTGAATGCGAGTTTTATTGTTCGTTTGTTCCGCATAAATGCTTATCGGAGAGAACGGGGACGGGCGAGAGATCCCCGATCCCACTCCCCGATTCCTTTTGGCCTATCGAAACGTCTAGCTTACCGAATCAAATCACGACCGAGAGCCGATGGATCTTGAAACAAGCTTGGTCCTTCGAGAATCGTGGTGCTCTTGTCTTCGCCCGTGAGCTGACCGCTTCCGATTTGTTTCGGCATACGAGAGTTCGGCTCTTGCGCAAATGGCGACAATCCTGTTTCGCGATAAGTTTCAGGCGCCATCGTTGTCGCCGAAACAGTTTCGTTTTCGTATTGGTCTGAAACATCCATCGAATCGTCGACGACGTAACCTGGGCCGTAGACCGTGTCTTCTTCTTCGAAGACGGCAACGTCATCTTTTGCAGGGGCTGGGGCGACCCAAGCGCTGTGCTTCTTGTGCGCTTTTTTAGCTTTGTGTTTCATCTTCTTAGTCGTTTTTGTTTCAGTTGTGGTCGAAGACTCTGACATCTCCGAGCCAGTCGCTGTATCGGCCGGAGCTGGCGGTACCGCGCCTGTCGTGTCGAGTGTCTTCGGTGTATCGTCTGCCGCGATCGTCGTGTTCGAATAAGTAGAATCCGCCGGTGCAGTCGTCGAGCTAGTTGTCGACGTTGTTTCTACGCGTTCTTTAGGATCTGTGCAGCCGACGAATGCGACGCAAGCTAATGCCGCCAACGTTGTCTTGGTCAGGTGGTTTGCGTTGTTGAATGATTTCATATCTCTACTCCTTCGTAGGTGGTCAGGCTTTGTCTCCACGGAGATGGTAAGGCGCTGACTTCGCGCCGTGGTGACGCGAGATTGAAGAAGTTGCGATGAATGCGACATCGAGCGATTTCTCGCCTCAGTCTAACGTCGAGGTTTATTTTTTCGCGAGACGTTCGTTCGCAGCCAATCCCGCGGCAGAGAGAGCCTTCGAGAATTTCTGAAAGCCCGTCATTTGCGATTTCAAGAGCTTTACGACGTTCTCATCGGCGATGGCTTCAGGGGTGATGTACTTAGGACCGTTCATCATGAACACGCGTTCGGGATACATGAATGCATTTCGATATCCGAAAACACCTTGGAGATGCTCAACCGGCCGAAGCGCCCCGAAGGACCACCCGATCCCGACGAAACAAACCGGCCTGAATTCGAAAGAGTCGGGATAACTCCAATGATCGATGAAGTACTTTAAGGCTCCCGGGAACGACCCATTGTACTCCGGGGTCACGATGATGAGGCCGTCGGCTTGATTGATCTTTGCGACTGCTTGCTTCATCGCCTCAGGTGCCGTGTCGCCGTAATGTCCAATAACCTCATGCAGAGTCATCTCCTGGAGATCGATGATTCCGATGGTCTCCCCTGCCTCCGCGTACATCTTTTGAATATGCTTGGCGACCATCAAAGTCTTGGAGCCTGGGCGATTTGTTCCGGAGATGACGTACTTCATGCTTTTGGTCGACTCTTCTGAATTTGTTCAATGCGCATACGCGTGCGATCGAACGCGACGGTATTGGTGATCGATTTTGTGTTCTTCGGCATTTGCGAAACCATCTGGTTCATTTGGATCACGCGCTCTTTGGATGGGGGATGCGTCGACATCGCGTCGTTCAGCGATGAAACGAGGGGAACCCCGCCTTGTTTCGACTGTTCTTCCATTTTCAAGAGCTTCGTGTAGAAACCTCCGGCATTGGCAGGAGTGTAACCCGCGCGAACCGCCGTTTTCAAACCGATGCGGTCGGCTTCCATTTCGTCTTCGCGCGAGTTGGCCATGAACTTGTATTTCTGAATCAAGAGACCACCGCCGACTCCGGCCGCCGCTCCGAGTGCCGATGCTTTAACTAAACACGCGTTGTCGTTCGGAGGACACGCGAGTTTGCCGACGCCGAAACCGGCCGCCGCACCGAGAAGACCGCCGGCCGCTCCGAAGAGCCAAGATTTTTTGCCGGCTTCTTTTTGGGCTTCCATTCGTTCGGCGACGTGCCGAGCGCGCACGTGGCCGATTTCATGACCGACGACTCCAGCCAATTCGGCTTCGCTCTCGGCCATGGCCATTAACGGAGCCGTCACGAAGATCGTGCCCGCTGGTAAAGCGAATGCATTCACTGAAGGCACGTCGACGACCGTAAATGAGTATTTATAGGGGTGCCCCAATAAACCGTTCGCAGCGACCAAGCGATTTCCCAAATTTGAGATGTAGCGCTGAGATTCGGCGTCTTGAAGCGGAGGATAATCTTTGCGAAGCGCCGGAAGAGCTTCTTTGGTCATCGCCATTTCATCTTGCACGGTCATCGTCGTGTTCTGACCCGTGTTGTCGCCTTCGCGAGTGCGGTGGTTATCGCTCGCGCAAGCGGCCATGAGAAAAGGTACGCTCGCTAAAAACGTGCGTCGCCCGAGACTTGTCGAAACCATTTGATCGAGGAGTGTTTCAAACTCAGAGAGAACGGCTTTTTGCTCTTGATTGCTCATAGAGAAAGTTTTCCTGAGCGATGTGAAGTTATCAACGAGACCTGGCCGAAGGTGCCAGACGCGAAATCAAAGCTTTTTGAATCCCCGCGCTTCGGCCTCTTTCAGAGTCGACTCGTTGATTTCAAAGACGTTAATTATTCCGGTAGGCGAACCGCAGACCTGAATGTGCATCTTGCCGTCCGGGCGTTTGTCTCGGGAGAGAACGGGAATGCCGCGGAGTTGTTTTTCCATCTCCTCGAGCGAGACGCCTTTGGCGGTGCCGCACTGAAGACTACCGTCAGGCTTGTAAACGAAAACCGACGACACTGGACCTCCTGTCGAGCCGGTGGGACCGGCTGGAGCCGTCGCGACGGGAGGAGTCGCCAGCTTCGTCTGAGCCGCCTGGCCTTCGGCGAGTTGCGGCTCACGAAGACGTCGGCACGGCCCACTCGCGCAAGCGCTGATCAGCGTCAGTGCCGCAGTCGCAAGAGCAAGCGTTTTCATCACTGAACCTGCCACGGTAAACGATCGCTTGCACGGCGGTAACTCAACCGAAAGGCCCAAAGATTCGCACCCGATGACGCTGCATAGGCCTCGCCGGTTTTTTCGATGACCGTCGGAGTCGCGACGATCCCGTGACCGGGATCAAAACGCGAAATAACTTGGCCCGAGTCGCCATCTGCAGCGACCAGCGCGCCCTCTGATTCACCGTAGAGGATAAGTCCGCGGTAAAGCGCGACCTGAGTAGGAATACCTTTGGTGATCTTGAATGTCTTGATGATCTTACCTGAGCGCTTATCGACAAGTAGAATCGCGCCGTCGGCGGTTGAGTAATAAAGCTGATCGGCGTGCGTGCCTGTCCCGAGAGTCACCGGAACATAGGCGCCCTGCTCGATTGTCCAGTTCACGTCGCCGGAGGCTGCCTTCAACGAAACGAGCGAGCCATCGAACGAGGCCACGTAGAGAGAATCGCCATCGAGAACGGGAGTGGCGTCGACGTCATGAAAGCGATTTCCTTTTCCGATCTTGCGTTCCCACGCGAGAGTCCCCGCTTTGCGGTTGAGTGCGACAAAAAAGCCGTCGCTGAATCCCGCGTAGACGAGCTCACCGTTAACGACCGGACGAGTGGTCGCGCGAATCGAGAGTTGAGTGGTGACTTGACGATTATAAACCCAAAGCTGCTTGCCGCTGATGGCGTCGAGCGCAAAGAGAACGTCGGCGCCCGATTGAAAGTAAACGACGTTGCCGTCAATCGTCGGGGCCGCTAGCGTTTCGGCGCGAACCGGGAAGGTCCAGACCGTTTTCCCGTTCACGACATTCACGCAGTAAAACTGACCATCACTCGAGCCGAAGTAAAGTTTATCGCCCGAAACAGCCACGCCACCTTCAACGCCATTTTCAAGATCGATGCGCCACAGGAGGTTGCCTGAGGTCCGCTCAAAAGCTGCAACGCCGTCGACCGCGTTGGATTCGATGATCATCGTATCCAGAACGAGAGGCTGCATGCGGTTCATCCGGCGAAAGCCAAAATACTCGCTCCGGAGTGTCGAGCGAGACCACGCGCTGTCCATCACGAATTCATTGCCTTGACGATCGCGCCCCATTTTCGGCGTGACCGTCGAGCAGCCCGTGATGACGAGAGCGAGCAAAAGAAGAGCGCGCATCATGAACCCTTTGTCGCTGCCGGCACTGCGGCCGCCGATGGCATTTTCAATTCGAGATTGCGGAGAAGAGCTTTCGCCGACGAAGCGGCTGGTGACTCTCCGGCTTTAGCAGCGCTTCTGTAAGCT
>CAJYIL010000531.1 GCA_913774795.1 Pseudobdellovibrionaceae bacterium | reverse complement strand
GCCAAGAGAGCCGCGAATGTTCCTCCCAGACATTGGCCGATAAGGTGTACCTTCGCGTTTGGCGCTACTTTGTCGATCGCCTTAAGCAATCGGCGCTCGAGAAGATCGTCCATCGAAAGATAACGGTCTTCATCCGGCGGTGTCGACCAAGCCACGAGATAAGTTTCAAAGCCCGCTTGCACGAAAGCCTCAACCAAACTTCGCTCGGGCAAAAGGTCGAGAATATAGTGTCGATTGATCAACGACGGAACAATCACGATCGGTGTCGGTTCAGTGACGTCATCGCAGCGATACTTCAGAAGCCGCAGATTTCCGCGAGCAAAGATCTCATCAGACGCTGTAGCACCCACCTTCACTCGCGTGAGCCAGTTCGGCAAGAGCCCTGATGCGAGAACTTCGTTCCAAGCGCTCTGCAGCCCGAACGACGCCGCCTCACTGGCGTGCATGCAACTGACCCCCGAGATCTTCGATGCGGTCATTGAGTCGCTCCAGAATCGCGAGCATTTTTTCTTGGTCGGAGCGAACGGGCAATTGGAGTGTGACGAGCGCGCGTTGAATCGCGGTGCGTGTCCACTTGCGCCGGTACGAGTTGAGGTTGATGACAAGACTCGCGGTTCGCAAAAACTCTTTGTTTGTCAGAAGAACGTTCATGCGTTGATCAATCTGATCAGCCACCGTTTGAAGAGCGGGAAATTTCATCATGCGATCGACTTTATTCGCGGGCGCAAGTGCGCACAAGAGCTCAAAATAGAGCTCTGACTCTAAAGATCTGCAGGAGAATTATGCGTTCTAGATCAATCGCTCCTATTGTCAGGCGCCTCGTGCGCACGCATTCTGAGCGGGATGAGACCGCAAAGAAAACCATGAAAGGATTCTGAGATGGCACAAACTGAAAACACGACGACGACAGGAGCACTCGGATCGGGAACATTCGGCGCCAGCGGCTTCGAAGCGTTCTTTCCGCTAGCGAAAGAAGCGTGGGGGCTTCAATTGAAGACCGCGCAAATGATGCTCGACACGACAACGAAGCTCTCTCAGTCTTTTGCCGACTATTACCAGAAACAAGCAGACGAAGGCTTGCAACTCACTCAAACCTGTTTGTCGACTGGTAAAACGATCGCAGAAGAAGTGCGTCGTCAAGTCACAACATTCGCTGAGCGCGCGACTCGCCAAGCATAAGTTCCGCGAGGCCAGCGTAAGATTCAACTGACCCCTCAAGAGGTCGGTCCTCTCCATGGGATCGGCCTCTTTTTTTACACAGAAACGACACTGGCCGCTTTAAGGTCTACAGCCTATTCTCAGCCTCATGGAGCTGACGACTTACTTCACCCGGATTTTAAAGCGCGTTGAAGAATCACCCGAGATTTCCAATGCAGGTAAAGATAAAGACGGCTTCTATTTCCCGACACGCTCGGCGCTGCTCCAAAAACTCAACATGCTGAAAGATTTGAACGAAAACGCGCGGGCCAAGCCGATGCTGAAATCGGCTTGGGAGTATGTCGTTGAAACCGTTCCGCCGGAGTGGTTGGTGATGAACGCGGCTGAAAAAGTCGCGCTCAAAAAAATGCTCGAGGTTTAAAAGCCGACATTCAAAATCGGCGAGACCGGAAATGGCCCGTTCGCAGCAAAATTCAAAAGGCCAATTTGGAGCCC
>CAJYIL010000530.1 GCA_913774795.1 Pseudobdellovibrionaceae bacterium | reverse complement strand
CAGAGAGAACGCGGTCTTTCCCATCGACGGACGAGCCGCGATGATCGTGATTTCACCCGGTTGAAAACCAGACGTCATCTTGTCGAGAGCTTTGAAGCCCGACGCGATACCCGTCATCGTCGCTTTTCTCTCGAAGAGCTCGGTGAGTTTATTCATCGAGTCTTTGATGAGATCGGCAGCGCCGGTAAGACCTTGCGTTTTCTTTTTCTCGGTGATGGAGAAAATCTTGCCTTCAACTTCGTCGAGGAAGCCTTCAACGGTTTCGTAAGATTCGTCGTAAGCTTTTTCGACCATCTCACCCGACATGTGGATGAGTGTTCGAAGCAAAGCTTTCTCGTGAACGATCTTCGCGTACGATTCGATATTCGCCGCTGACGGAGTCGAGTTCATGACTTCGGCGAGGTAAGCCGGGCCACCGATGGCGTCGAGTTCTTTGTGATCGCTCAAGTAGTTCGAAACCGTGATGATATCGATCGGTTGCGACTTCGCGTAGAGCTGTTGGATAGCAGAATAGATCTTGCGGTGAGCGACTTTATAAAAGTCGTCTTCGGTGATGACGGAAGAAACCGTATCGAACGCATAGGTGTCGACCATCAGGCCGCCTAAGATCGACTGTTCGGCTTCTAAGTTGTGCGGAGGAATGCGAATCGCCATCGGTAAAAGCCCCCCTCGAGACCCGTCATCGGCACCTTTGACAAGATGAATTCATTCTCGCTGCGAGCATGCTGAAAACGCAAGCACGAAGCCCGCAAAATCGCACGGAGAGCGGCCCCCACGACCGGCAGCGAAAACGATATTCAATTCTTTTAAGAGAATGTTGCGGGCCTCTGTCAGAGCGCGAAGAAGCTAGGTGACCCGCTGATGCTGGCTTTTTTGAACTTGGATCACGTCGGTCGGGGCTCCGCCGGGAGCCCCGTGCTCAAGAACTTAGTTCGAGCGACGGACGCGGATTTTGTAGTTGTCGATTTTCTTCTTCAGAGTATTGCGGTTGATGCCGAGCATCTGCGCGGTGCGGACTTGGTTGCCGTTGTGCGAGAGAAGTGCGAGCTCGATCAAAGGCTTTTCGACTTGCTCGAGAACGATGTTGTAGAGCCCGTTCAATTCAACTTGAGCTTCTTTTTGTTGTTGGAAGAGGACTTCGAGTTTGCTCTTTACGAGCTTCTCGAGGCTGACGCTCTGAAGGTTCGCAACAAAAAGGTTATCTGAATGGTTCAAAGAAGGAGTCATACCATTCATTGCGCTAACACTGCTCTCGCTGAAAGTAGTTGGGTTCATTCGAGTCCAATTTCGTGAGTTTTAGTGGTTTTTGGAAACGCCTTAGATCTTTAAAAATAAGAGACTTGGTTTGTTCTCTTTTTCGTCAGACGCCTCGGCTGTGGGGAGACCAGATATACTTGTGAAGTTGCAATTGCAACCTCGCACTTGAGCTTTCGGAAAGAATTTTTTTAGCAAGCCAATTTTCATCCACGCGGCGGAATGCCGGGCTGTATAAAACGTTGGTCGTCTCAAAAAGATTCTTGGTGCGAGAAAAGTTCTCGGCCCAAGTGAAATCCTCTTCGGAACAGATGACGAATTTGAATTCTGTATTCGCATCCGCGAAACGCAAATTTCCCTCGGCGAATGAACTCACTTCACCGCTGTCGGGAGTTTTTACGTCGATGATTTTTTTAACGCGCGCATCGACGTCACCGCAGTCGATCGAGCCTGAAGTTTCGAGTGAAACTTTGTAACCGCGGTCACAAAGATCGCGGAGCAATTCAAAAACTTCTTTTTGGAAAAGCGGTTCTCCGCCCGTCACGCAAACATACTTCGCGGGGTGCTTGGCCACTTCGGCCAAGATGTCTTCGCGGCTCATCATTGTCCCGGAATAATACGCATAAGTCGTATCGCAGTAGGTGCAACGAAGGTTGCAACCGGTCGTGCGCACGAAGACGGTCGGGTAGCCGACGTAGGACGATTCGCCTTGGATCGAGAAGAAGATTTCGTTGATTTTGATCACGAGGGGGCCAACCTACTTTTCGGCCGAACTTAGGTCAAGAAGGGCCCGGCTAACCGCGCGATAAGAGGGGCTAGAAATCGCTGGGGACGCGGTTCCCGGACTGTCATAAATTCACACGCGCTCTTAGACTTTTGGGATGAACGTATTTTTTAAGAAATTTCGTCGTGATGTCGCCGGTATTGCGTGGCTTGCGACCTGCCTTTTCATCGGTTTGGCCCTGGCTTCGTTTCGCCCGACCGATCCGTCCTTCAATTCGACTGGGGTGAACCTCAAAGTTCACAACTTTTGCGGCTACATCGGCAGCTTTTCGGCCGATTTGTTGTATCAGGCTTGGGGTTTGGCTGCGTGGATCCTCATCGCGGGCGCTCTTCGCATGTGCTACCGCACCTTCAAGGGCGAACAAAACCCATGGACGGGTGCCCGTATGGTTTGGGCGATGCTACTGCTTGTGACCGTTTCGTCGCTTTTGGCTTTGCACATGCCGAGCGTTCGCCTGTTCTCGCATTCGATTCCGGTAGGCGGAGTCATCGGAACCGTCGTCTCAAAGGGTCTCATGTCGGCGTTTAACTACGTCGGCGTTTGCATCGTTCTTTGGTCGATGGCTTTGATGCTCCTGGTTTTCTACACCGAGCGTCCTTTGCGCGAGCTTTTCAAGTCGCCAATGGGATTCATGCAGGCGTTCTCGGAAAAGTTGGCGGCGGCATTTGCGTTTCAGGCGTTCGCACCTGCGGGCGGTGGATCGCTTGATCGCGAAGAGGCTCCGAAGAAAGCTCGTAAGCCCTCTTTGAAAATCTTGGGCGGAGGAGCTGCGGAGTCTGAAGACGACGAGAAACCTTCACGTAAGAAAAAATCGATCGACGAAGAAACCGGCCTTTCAACAACTGAAAAGGTAAAAGCGAAGCTTCGCGCAGAAGCCGAGTCTGAAGCCGACGGCGATGTCGAAGAACTCGAGGCGGTCGAAGAAGACGATCAGCCGAAGCGCGGTTTCTTAAGCGCCATCGGAAACGCCGCTTTGAAGCAAAAGCCGGAAGAAGATGTTCCGCGCCGCAAAGTGAAGTTGGCCGCGAAAGTCGAGCGCCGAATCGAGAACTGGAAACTCCCGGAGATCGGCCAGCTCGAAGATCCGCCTGCCACGCGTGTTCGAATCGATGAACGCGAGATCAACCGTAAGGCTGACGTTCTAGTCGATAAACTTGCGCAGTTCTCGGTTCGCGGCGAAGTCATGAACGCAAAACCGGGCCCGCTCGTCACGATGTACGAATTCAAGCCGGCGGCCGACGTAAAAATCTCGCGCATCACGGATCTCGCCGACGATTTGTCTCTCGCCTTATCTTCAGAATCGGTTCGTATCATCGCACCGATTCCGGGCCGCGACGTTGTCGGTATCGAAACGTCAAACTCGAAGCGCGAAACCGTTTACTTGAAAGACATCTTGGCGAATGACGCATTCTGGAATGAAGGCACCAAGCTCCCGATCTGCTTGGGTCGCCAAGCTGACGGGGAGCCGAAGGTCGTCGATCTACGTAAGATGCCTCACTTGATGGTCGCAGGTACGACAGGTTCGGGTAAGTCGGTCTTCGTTGTTTCGGCGCTCTTGGGTTTGCTCTTCAAACACTCGCCAAAGACTTTGCGTTTGATCCTCGTTGACCCGAAGCAAGTCGACCTTGCGACGTTCAACAATATTCCCCACCTCTTGATGCCGCCAATACGTGAACCTAAAAAAGCGGTCACGGCTTTGAAGTGGGCGGTTCGCGAGATGGAAAAACGCTACCGTTCGATGTCGAAGTTCGGGGCGCGCGGTCTTGAGTCGTATAACGAGATCGTCGGCAAGTTCTCGAAAGAAGAAGTCGAGAAGCACGAAAAACTCATGGCGGAGTGGGAGCTCGATGTTCGCAAACTCGAGCAGTACTACTACACGCCGCAACCTTACATCTGTATCGTGATCGAAGAGTTTGCGGATTTGATGGCGGTCGATAAAGCAAACGTCGAAAACCTCGTCGTTCGCTTGGCGCAGATGGCGCGGGCCTGCGGGATCCACCTCATTCTCGCAACACAGTCTCCACGTAAAGACGTCGTCACTGGTTTGATTAAAACGAATATTCCGGGCCGCATCTCGTTTAAAGTCGCCTCTAAACTCGATTCGCGAATTATCTTGGATGAGGGCGGAGGCGAACGTCTTCTTCCGAACGGGGATTCGCTCTTCCTCGCTCCTGGCGTCTCGAAACCGCAGCGTCACCACGCTCCGTGGGTCACAGAACCAGAGATCGCGAAGATTATCCAATTCTGGGCGGATCAAGGTGAGCCTCAGTACGACGTTCTCGCGATGCGCGCACTCGAAGGATCGGGCGGCGGCTTCGATCTCGGTGGCGACGGCGAAGGTGGCGGCGACGGACTCGATGGAGACGCGACCGAGAAGGATGAAAAGTACGATGAGGTTCTCGCGTGGACGGCGACTCAGAAAGCGGTCTCGGCCTCGCTCCTTCAGCGCAAGTTCTCACTTGGTTACCCGCGCGCGGCCCGCATGATTGAGACCTTCGAGAAAGAAGGGGTCGTGGGACCAGCGAACGGATCAAAACCACGACAAGTTCTGATTCAGGGTTACGGCGACAGATAAGTCTTAAACAAAACTCCATATGTCTTGAAAGGCTCCCTCGAGGAGCCTTTTTCTTGTGGCGAAACTCATCATTTGGCCCCGTGCGGCTCAAGCCTGCGCGAGGGTGTTGACACCTCCAAAAGTCGGGGCTCTGATAATCCCACTAACTTCATGGAGGAGTAAAACAATGACAAAATTCTTCGGCTTCATCGCCGCAGCAGTGATCGCTCTCGGTTCGCAAGCACAAGCATCGACTCTCGTCGACGCTCAAACACTTCAAGTTCAAACAATGGCGCAAGCTCAGTTGACTGGCCTCAACTGGACAGTCGGCGACCAAGCTGATTACAAAATCTCGATCGGTGGTTTCATCAACGGAACAGCGCACTCGTTCGTCTCGAAAGACGAAGGCGCGTCGATCTGGATGCAACAAGACATGGACCTCGGTTTCGCCGGCAAACAAAAGATCGAAGTTCAGTTCGAAAAAGCGACTGGCAAAATCTTGAAGATGCTCGCAAACGGCCAAGAACAACAAGTTCCTGACCAAGGCGATGTTGAAGTTGTTGAAATGAAAGAAGACAACGTCACAGTTCCAGCTGGCTCGTTCCCTTGCATCTATGCCAAGATCAAGTCGAAAAAAGATGGCTCGATTCAAGAAGCATGGATCAACCCACAAGTTGTTCCAATGTCGGGCATGTTGAAAGCATTGGCGGATTCACAGTTTGGAAAAGTCACTCAAGAAGCAACAAAGTTCTCGTTCGCGCAGAAGTAACTTCAGCAGTCACTCTTCGCGCATCGACTTGATGCGATCGACGGCCGCTCTCCTGGTTTCAGGGGCGGCCGTTTTGTTTTTAGGCGTTCAAGTCGACGCCGCATCTCCCAAGACGGCCAAGGCAACAAAAGCTCCGCAAAAACCCACCGAGACTTATCAAGACCTCATCGAAAAGGCGCAGAACCTCTCGCTTCAAAAAGATCGTCTTCAGGCCTCGCAGATTCTCGTTCGCGCGATCGCTCGCGAATCGAAGTCGTCGTCAGCGTACAAAGCTTTGACCACATCGCTCGATGAACTCATGAATGCGTTCTACACCGAAAAAGCGCAGTCGGCCTTTGCCGCGGCCGAAGCCAATCTCCCACTCAAGCCCCGTGAAGCCATCGATGGCTTTAGCGAAGCGCTCCGTCTTGAAGACGGAAATGTGACGGTCTTAAAGGCTCTCTCGCGCACGCATCTCACCCTTTCGGAGTGCGATAGAGCCGATGGGTTCGTCACGAAAGCCGAGGGCTTAAATCCGTATTCGCCCGAAGTTCAACTCTTGCGTCTCCAGGTTCTCGACTGCAACAAAGCAGGCGATGTTTTGACCGCGAAGCTTTTTCCGCTCGATCCGGCTCTCGTCGCTTTCGACAATTTTATTCGCGGAATGCAGATCAAAGATCTCATCCGCCGAGAGGAATTTAAGAAGGCGAAGACGCTGGCCACTCAGTGGGAAGCCGGTGATCCGACGTATCCCGAAGTTTACTTCTGGAAGTGGACTCTCTCGAGAGACGAGAAGGCCGATAGAGCCGCGGCTCGAAAATACGTAGAGCTCTGTCAAAATTTGACGCCGAGAAAGCGGAAAAGCTTCAACTTGGATGTCGATTTGTGTAAGGGGAAGGAGTCCGTCGACGCGTTCCTGAAGGAGCCTGCCCATGAAGATTAACATCGCGCTTGTTGTTCTCGCATCAGTCGCATTGTTGTCTTGTGGTGTTCGCGGCAATCCCGAGCCGCCGCTCAACTCTCCGGAATTAGGGCACGGACAACCTGGTTTTAAACGCGCCTCTGACGAATTTGCGTTCCCGAATGTTTCGTCACCCACTCCTGCTCCTCCTCCACCGGGCAAGCGCCAGGACAATCCGTAATGTCGCTTTCGGTGATGAAACTCGTTGGTACCGGCAACGACTTTTTGTTTATCGATGGACGCCACGATATTCCCGGTGGATTTTCGCGCGTGGAAGTGGTGAAGCGTCTTTGTGACCGTCACTTCGGTATCGGTGCCGATGGTCTCGTGTTCGTTGAGATGATTAACGGCGCGTACCAATGGGATTTCTACAACACCGACGGCTCTCACGCCGAGATGTGCGGTAACGCCACTCGGTGTTTGGGCCGCTGGGCGTCTCTAAAACTCGGAGCAAACTCGATCGATTTCAAAACGGCGGCAGGCAATGTTCACGTCGAAGTGAGCGGCGCCGAAGTCACGTCTTATCTCGAGTTCGTTTCGGCTCATCCTGTTTTAAAGCAACTTACAATCAACGGCCGAGAAACTTCGGCTTATTGGCTTGATACCGGAGTTCCTCATTTCGTTTTGAAAGTGGAATCACTGAAAGAGTCGATCTTCGATCGCGAATTCATCCGCACTTTGCGTTGGCATCCCGAAGGCGGCCCGCGTGGAGCGAACGTGACGTTTCTCGAAGTCGTTGGGCCGGCTTCATTCAAAACAGTGACATACGAACGAGGCGTCGAAGATTTTACGCTCTCGTGCGGAACAGGTGTGATCGCGGCAGCAGCGGTCGGTCTTCATCTCGAGAATGCGTCGGCCTCGAACCATTTGCCAATCGCAACTCCGACAAGTGCCGACGTTGAAGCTCCCGGAGGAAAACTACGTGTCGTTTTTAATTCGACTTTCGAAGGCGTGACGTTGATCGGGCCTGCTCTCAAAATTTTTGAAACTGAAGTGAGCGAAGAGCTCTTGAGGTCTTAATGACGAAAGATTTGTCGGGCGTATTTACCGCTCTCGTAACTCCATTTAAAAACGGCGAGATCGATTGGTCATCACTGAAACGTCTTTTGAAATTTCAAACAGACGGCGGGGTCAGTGGTTTCGTGGTGAGCGGAACAACGGGTGAGAGCCCAACGCTTTCGGATGACGAGAAGAAAAGGCTCTTTGATTTCGTTCGCGCAGAAACCGGCAAACCCATCATCATGGGTACGGGTTCGAACTCGACTTCAGATACAATCAAGGCCACCCGCGCGGCTGCGGAATGGGGAGCGGATGCCGCGCTGGTTGTCGTCCCTTATTACAACAAGCCTCCGCAGCGAGGACTCTTTCAGCACTTTCAAAAAGTCGCGGAGTGTTCTTCGCTTCCGGTGATTTTGTATAACGTGCCCGGACGCACGATCACGAAGCTTGAGCTCGACACAATCGTCGATCTTGCGGCTTTACCAAATGTCATCGGCATCAAAGAAGCGACGGGCGATATCGAGTTTGGCGGAGACATCGCCAAAGCCTGCGGCGCCGATTTCTTGTTGAGCAGCGGTGATGACGGAACATTTCTCGATCTCATTCCGCGCGGCGGTCGCGGCGTCATTTCGGTCGCGTCTCACATTTTACCAAAAGAGTTTTCTGGCTGGTGCACACGCGCGCGTTCCGGCGACGCGAGCGCCCGAAAAGAGTTCCAAAAATACGAAGACCTCAACAACTACCTCTACTGCGAGGCGAATCCGATTCCGGTCAAGATGGCTTTGAAGCTGATGGGTTTGATCGACTCCGCTGAACTTCGTTTGCCGCTCGTGCAACTTTCTGAGCGCAACACGGCTGAGCTGAAAAATAAAATGCTCGCGGTCGGTCTTCTGTGAAGAAGCTCGCGATCATCGGCGCATCGGGACGCATGGGCGCAGAACTCTTGACTCTTGCAGCCGAGAATCAGTTCGCGGTTGCGACAGGTGTGGGAAGAAAGCAAGTCGACGGCATCACGATGGTCGATGACGTTTCGAAATTGAACGCGTCAGACGTCGATGTCGTGATCGACTTCTCCTTGCCAGAATTGACCGACGATGTGATCGCTTGGTGTGTTGCGAACAAAAAACCTCTCGTGAGTGGAGTCACCGGAATATCGCTTGAGCAAAAAAAGCGTTTCAGTGACGCCGGCCAGACGATCGCCGCCCTCTGGGCGCCGAACATGAGTCTCGGGATCGCGGTTCTCGCGCGAATGCTGAATGAGCTTCGAAATCTCAAAGGCTTTGAGTTTCAAATCGAAGAGCTTCATCACAAACGGAAGAAAGATAAGCCCTCCGGGACCGCTCTCTTTCTCCAGGAAAAACTTGAAGCCGCGATCGGCGAAGAAGCGCCGGAGCCTTTGGCGATTCGCGGTGGGGGCATTTTCGGTATTCACCGCGTCTGGGCGATGGGCGAGGAAGAGACGATCACGCTCGAGCACAATGCGATAAATCGCCGTGTTTTCGCTCGTGGTGCATTGAAAGCCGCGCGCTGGCTGATGTCACAAAAACCCGGTTTGTATACGCTGAACGACACGTTAACCGCTTGATTTCGGGCGTTTTCGCACCTAAACCTTGGGGACCGCCATTACAAGGAGCCCCCGAGGATGAAGTTCTTTATCGATACCGCTGACATCAATGAAATCCGTGAAGCCAACGCACGTGGCTGGGTTGACGGCGTCACGACTAACCCAACTCTCGTCCTCAAAACTGGCAAGTCGAACTTCGAAGCGATCCAAGAGATCTGCAAAGAAGTCAAAGGCCCGGTCAGCGCCGAAGTTCTTTCGATCACGGCCGACAAAATGTACGCCGAAGGTAAAGAGCTCGCGAAAATCGCTGACAACGTCGTCGTTAAAATTCCGATGTGCGAAGACGGTCTCGTCGCTGTTCGCAAGTTCGCCGCTGAAGGCATCAAGACCAACGTCACGCTCGTCTTCTCGCCAGTTCAGGCGTTGATGGTCGCGAAAGCAGGTGCTTCGATGGTTTCGCCATTCGTTGGCCGCCTCGACGATATCTCGAACGACGGTATGGAATTGATCGGCAACATCCGTCAGATCTTCGATAACTACGCGTTCGAAACTGAAATCCTCGTTGCCTCGATTCGCCACCCTGTCCACGTTCTTCAATCAGCTCTGATTGCGGCTGACATCGTGACGATTCCTCTGAAAGTCATGAAGCAGCTGACTAACCACCCTTTGACGACTGCGGGTATCCAGCAGTTCTTGAAGGACGCTGAGGCAATGAAGAAGTAATGGCCCAACCATCGGCTTGGATAACCAGACTACTCACGAGCGTAAGCTCTTTGATTTGCTTGGTTATCCTCGCTGGTTGCGCCCATCAGTCGGCGCAGATTCAAAACGTTCCCCTGTCTTACAACGCCGTCAAAACGGTTGTTAAGGCCTCACTCCCTGGCGGCATTGCCCGCGAATCGGGAAATGGCCGCACGATGACTTCGGGTTATTTCGATCCTGAAACTCTCAAAGTCGAAAACGAGAAAAAGCCCCTGAAAGTTCACGCCTACATGGTCGTCTCGATCTACGGGTCAAGCCGGCCCTACAACATCGACGTTAAAGCGTTCAAAGAAGAACGCGCAAAAGATGGCGTTTACGAAGACCTTGGGCCCGACGAAGACCTCACCGATCGTCTAGCCGAGCGTCTGCGCACGGCTTTGGCCGATCGTCGTGAAGATCGCAACGTCATTGACGATTTTCGAGTCTTCTAACACTCTATTACTCACAAGCTTGTAAACGTCGTTCAGCATTCAAGGATGAGTGTGGCTACGATCTCTCGATACCCAAAACGCCGAAAGCGCGCGAGCGCGTTGAATAAGATCGCACCGATCTTAGTGACCGGTTTTGGTTTCGTTTCGTTCGCGATGGTTGTTCCCGCGAACACATCGACAAAACCCGAGGCTCGCATTTTCTCGCAAGGTCTCGCGATTCAAATCGATCGTTCGTCGCCAGCTTATGCCGCTCTCGAGGATACTCTGGAAGCGGATACTCAAGCGCCGGAGTTTGCGGAGTACGAAATTCCGCCTGATGTTCCTGCGCGTTCACTCGCGAGCGGTGTCGCGGTTGAGCCCGTTGCCCTTCGTATCGTTCGCGAAACTCGCCGCGAAGAATCGCTTTTGGCTCAAGAACGCTCACAGCGTGAAATCGTCGCGCAGGCTCTTACGGTGTCAAAGCCTGCGGTCGTGAAGGCTCCTGTTAAAACAATTTCTGCGAGAGACCTCGCGGCTTTCTTTGCTCCGCTCATGAAGCCAGCGAAGCCCTCTTTTGGTGGCGGCGGCCGCTCGTCTCGCACGAGCATTCTCCCTCGGCGCGTTTCGATGAACGACACGACGACAGTTCAGCAAGCAGCAGTTCGCGAACAAGCTGAGCCCGAGAATCCGAATACCGACGTTCACCAGTTGGTCATCAGTGGTCCCGTCGAGTTCACAGGCGGAATCGCGATTACAAATTCGAGCGACCAAGTTCTCATTTATAGAGAAGTCGACGAAGAGAAGATGGAGCGAGCTCAGATTTCGTTTCGGGACGCGAAATACGAAGTCTTCGTTGATCAACCGGTGGGCCGCCTTGTCGGTGAACTTCGCTCGGCGTCGGGGACTTTGTTAGGTCGTGGTTACACAAACCTTTCAACACTCCCTCGTCTGACTTCGAATCAATACCGCATCGATAAGATCGCGATGACGATCGCTCCTGTTCCACACGGAATTATGGGATCGGTGACGACAGCACCTCTGGCCTCTGAATCAAATCCGAAAGCTCGCGTTGTTCCGGTGAGAAGTGCTCACGTTCAGCTCGGGCAGCTGCCGTTCGACTCGGTTACGAAAAAAGACGGCACCTTCAAAGACGACAATCTCACTGAAGGCTCGCTCGTGATTGCGCATGCCGATCGTCCGGGTCACTGGGGCTCGATGGGTTACGCGATTGCGGGCTGGCCAACTGAACTTCCGATGTTCACCGATGCGACCGTTCGTGCCGTGATGATGGCCGCAACTGGTTCTGATCACGAGAACGCGCGAAATGCGTCGATCGTGTGGGGCCGCATCACTCGGGGAGGGACGCCGATCGCAAACGCAAAGGTCGATCTCATGACGTCTGAAGCGAAAGCCGTCTACTTCAATGAGAATCTTCTTCCCGATGCGACTTTGAAGACGACGTCTTCGAACGGATTATATGCGTTCTACGGTCTTGAGCCGGGCGCGCATGCTGTTCAAGCCGGTGAAGGTCATAACGTGACCGAGCCGTCGTTGTTTCCGACAGATCAACAGACGACGACTCAGGTGAATCTCGAACTCAACGTCACGCGTAATGCGAAGATTCGTGTTTACGATGCATTCAAAACCGATTGGCCGCTTTCGGCAGAAGTGATTACGGCCGGCCGCAAGCGTGGCGCGATTGTTCCTCGATCGGGCGAAACGAAAGTGACTTTCACGGGCGGAAACGGCGTCATGTTCCTAGATGCCGATGCAGGCTCTTCTTACGAGCGCGTTCGAATCACGTCTTTGAAAACGTCGGCGAAAATTGACTTCCCGATGGTGCAGTCGATTTGGCTCGATCGTATCAAGGGTGCTCAGCGAGTGAATCCGGACCCTCGCTCGGGAACGATCGTGGGATTCATTCGTGGAACGTCAGCGTATCAGGTTTCCCTAGAGCGTGAATCGTTGGGCCCGAACACTCGCATCGTCTACTTCAATGCAAGCGGCGAAGTGACCGGATTGAACTATGGTGAGGCGGGCGGCGGATTCTTAATTCTAAACGCGCCTCAAGGTTTCAGAACCGTCTTGATCCAACCCGCGGGCGCAAACGCAAAAGCGATTGCCGCGGCGGTTTTGGTTGAAGACCGCGTGACCAACGTTATCAGCAAAACATTTTAATTAATCGGCGCGGGCGACGCGTTTTCCGCCGACGAGCTGCTCGACGCTGAGTCGTGCGCGCTCGGGCAAGTGAATGCGGAAGCCAATTGGTAATCGAACGTTCGAAGCTTGCGCTTGAATCAAGTCAGGATTGAGAAGCAGGAATTCTGCTTTCGATAATCCGCTCGATTTGATCACGTCGTTCACGCGCGCTGGGCGCTGCACTCGAACGATCATCGGTGAGAGCTCGGATTCGCGATCGAGGTTGCC
>CAJYIL010000529.1 GCA_913774795.1 Pseudobdellovibrionaceae bacterium | reverse complement strand
ATCAAGTCGTGCGTGTGGCACAGGACATGGTGATGAACTACGGATTCACGACCGACGAACTTGAAACAAGTTTCGACAATCTTGTTCGCCGGCAGATTTTAGGTGCGGAGACCGTGAGTGAAGCCGTGCCGCTGTTTATCTCACAGGGTCTATTTGCGCCGGACTTCAAGCCTTCAATCGAGCCGAAACCGATTCAAGAGAAAGTCGGGCAGCGAGTCTACGCTTTGGAAGGTGTACACGAACCTTGGTTGCCTGATCGCATCGAATACTTAAACGAGTTTCGCTAACGCCCATCGGTCCAGATCACGCAGAGAACCTCGACTTAAGTCCTTGGCGCAAAAGGCGCTTCCTTGTTCGGTTTCAAGCTGCATGGTCGAATAGGGAATGCGCAAAACCGTTCTTTTTTCGTCTTCGCTCGTCGCGATTTTGTTGGCCGTTTCACACGCTCAAGCCGCGTCGGCGCCGACTCCCACTGCCAATCGTAAGCCTGCGCAAAACGGTCCGGTTGCGTTCTCGTGTTCAGCGAAAGAAGGCAAATCGGGTTTCGATCTCGTTATCTCATCAAACGGCGATGCTCGCGCCGAACTCAATCAGGACGGCAAGTCCTACTCATGTCCTCTGAAGATCAGCAAATTTGCCGACAAGCGAAAATCGAAAGTTCCATCTGTCAGCGTGACCTGAATCGCGCGGAGGCTGTTCGCCAGCGTTACCGTCGGCCTTGAATCGCTCCTCAAAGGCAAATTCGCACTCAATCTCGTGAAGTCTGGCCGCAAGCCAGCATCGAACGTTTCATTCATGATGAAGAAAGACGACGCGACCTGCACGCCGACCAACTTTAAAGTCACTGACTTCAACACGCTAATTCGTAAGTGGAATAAGAAGTAATTCTCCGAGAAATCTACTGAAGCTCGATCGGGAATTCTAAGACCGGGATGTCGTTGCCGCGGAAAGCGCGGAACGAGGTGCGTTCGAGAGTTTCAAGAATGCAGTTGTTAAGCGTGGCATCCTGAAAATCAGATCGAACGATTTTGGCATCGCGAACTTTGCCCGAATTTGAAATCACAA
>CAJYIL010000528.1 GCA_913774795.1 Pseudobdellovibrionaceae bacterium | reverse complement strand
CGCAACCTTGGAGGTCTCCGCGGCCCACCGTGCACGAATCTCCGATCGCCACTGCGGTGCCTCCTCGGGCTAACGGAATCAAAAAGCCTTCAGCGACAGACGATTGTTCAAGCAAGATATGTTCGGTCTTCATTGAGACACCCCCTAAAGCGGGCTCACTTCAAGCGTTGTGCCGAACACCCGACGCCGTGCGTATGGATCGAGGACGAATACAGCGTCGTTCGCGCATGACTCGTCCGAGCCGGAGTCCGAAAAACGAAATGAAAATCCGCTCCCCCGGACGCCGACCCCATGCTAGGAATGAAGGATCGTGAATCGACCTAAAAAGTCTCTGAACCCCAACAAGCTGATGTACATGGTGAGCGCCGTGGATCTGCAGGGGTGCCCTCCGGGAACACAGCCCGAGATTGCGATCGTCGGCCGCTCGAATGCCGGAAAATCCACTCTCATCAACGGAATCGCGGGTAGCAAAATCGCGATGACATCCAGCACGCCCGGTAAAACGCGCATGCTGAACTTCTATTCCGCGCCCCGCTATCGACTTGTCGATATGCCTGGTTACGGATTCGCCGCGCGGTCCGGCGATGAGCAAGTCTCGTGGCAAGAAATGATCGAGCCGTACCTCGCCGCACGCGAAAATCTTTCGGGTCTCATTATCGTCATGGATATTCGGAGAGAATGGGCTCGCGAAGAAGAGAATCTCATTCGCTGGATCTCTCCGCGCCAACTTCCGGTCATCGTCGCTCTCACAAAAGCCGATAAAATGTCTCGCGGAGAAGCTCTCGCGAAAGCGAAAGCCATCCAGCGCTCGTCTGGCGTTGAGCACGTGATGATCACCTCGTCGCTCGAGAAGAAAGGCTTTATCGAGCTCGAAGACATGGCGTTCAACGTTTTCATTCGAGACGCCGAGCCGTCCATCGATGAGTCCCAAGACGACGGTTCCGATGACGGAGAGACGCGATGAAAACCGTCGGCATCATTCCCGCTCGGTACGGGTCGACGCGCTTTCCGGGCAAACCTCTTGCTCTCATCAATGGTCAGCCGCTCTTGAAATGGGTCATCGAAGGATCAAAAACTGCGAAGTCTCTCGATGAAGTCACTGTCGCGACCGACGACGAAAGAATCGCAAAGCTCGCGAGAGAGTGCGGAGTCAGAGCGCTCATGACGGAGTCAGATCTACCGACGGGAAGTGACCGTATCTTCCAAGCGGCCAAACAACTCGGGCTCGACGACAACGACGTCATCGTCAACATTCAAGGCGACGAACCCCTGATTGAAGGCGCTCTGCTCGACAAACTCTCTGAGCCGTTTACGAAAGATGCAAATCTTGAAATGGCGACGCTTGGCCGAGCGCTCGACGAAGAGTCGCTGAAAAGCCCGAACACCGCGAAGATCGTTCTCAATCAGCGACAGGAAGCGATGTACTTCTCGCGGCTTCCTATTCCGTATACACGACAAGCGGGTGAGGCGCCGTACCCAGCCGCTCTTAAGCACATCGGCATCTACGCTTACCGCAAAAGCTTTCTAGAAAAGTTTTGCGCCGAACCGCCGGCCGCAGTCGAACTCGCCGAATCCCTTGAGCAACTGAGGGCTCTGTATCTCGGCGCGCGCATCAAAGTCGTGCAAGTCACGCACGACTCTTGGGGCGTGGATACGCCTGACGATGTTTTTAAAATCGAACGACTCATGCGTGAAAGGACACTTGCGCGATGAAAAAGCCCAAAAGTACCTCTGGCAAGACAGCTGTTCGCAAAAAGTTAAGCGCAAAATCGGGAATGAACGAGCGCATGCCGGGCCCAAGCAAGGTGCGTAAACCTGTTCAAGAGTTCCAGCAGAAGTTCATCTTCGTGACGGGCGGAGTGGTGAGCTCGATCGGCAAAGGTCTCAGTGCTGCTTCGCTGGCGACCCTTCTCGAAGCGAGCGGTTACAAAGTCACGCTCATGAAGTTTGACCCGTACATCAACGTCGATCCGGGAACAATGTCGCCTCTTCAGCACGGCGAAGTTTACGTCACCGAAGACGGCGCCGAAACGGATCTCGATCTTGGTCACTACGAGCGTTTTACGTCGATCACGGTTCACCGCTCAAACTCCGTGAGCGCCGGTCAAATCTACGAGCAAGTCATCGCGAAAGAACGTCGCGGCGATTACCTCGGCGGAACTGTTCAAGTCATTCCGCACATCACGAACGAAATTAAGTCGAAGATGTTCGAAGCCGCACAAGGTGCCGAGATCGCGATCGTCGAGATCGGCGGAACCGTCGGTGACATCGAGAGCTTGCCGTTCATGGAAGCCATCCGACAAATGCGCTCCGACGTGGGTCACGAAAACTCGATCTTCGTTCACGTGACGTACGTTCCTTACATCGCGGCCGCCGGCGAGTTGAAATCGAAGCCGACGCAGCACTCGGTGAAAGAGCTTCGTGAGATCGGTATCCAGCCCGATTTCCTCATCTGTCGCTCAGAGAGAGCGATTCCTTCAGACGTGAAAGCGAAGATCGGTCTATTCTGTTCGGTTAGGCCCGAGAATGTGATGAGCGCTTTTGATTGCAAAAGCATCTACGAAGTTCCGCTCATGCTTCATCACGAAGGTTTCGATACAAAAGTTCTCAAGCGCCTCCAGCTCGAATCCCATGAGCCAGATATGAGCGGCTGGGAAAAAATGGTTCACGTGCTTATGCACCCAGAGAAAACCGTTTCGATCGGCATCGTCGGGAAGTACGTCGACTTGAAAGAGTCCTACAAGTCTTTGCACGAAGCGATCGTTCACGGCGGAATCGCCAACAACACGCGCGTCGACCTTGTCTGGATCGACTCCGAGACGATCGACGCAGCGAACGTGGAAGATGCCCTCGCAGATGTTGACGGTATTTTAGTTCCGGGCGGATTCGGTGAGCGCGGAGCAGAAGGCAAAATCAGCGCGATCAAATACGCGCGCGAGAACAAGAAGCCGTTTTTCGGAATTTGTTTCGGCATGCAGCTTGCCGCAATCGAATTCGCACGCGACGTGTGCGGAATCAAAGATGCGACATCGCGCGAGTTTGAAAAGGCGCGCAAAGGTTCGCGTAATTTCGTGATCGACGTGATGGAAGAACAAAAAACGGTGAAGGATAAGGGCGGAACAATGCGCCTCGGTTCGTTCCCGTGCTCGCTTCAGGCGGGAACACTCGTTCGTGAGATTTACGACAGCCCGTTGATTCACGAGCGCCATCGTCATCGCTTCGAATTCAACAACAAATATCGCCCTCTCTTCGAGAAGCGCGGCATGACGTTGTCGGGTGTTTGTGAAGAGCGCGATCTCGTCGAGATTATCGAGCTTGCCGACCACCCTTGGTTTGTCGGGGTGCAGTTCCACCCCGAATTCAAATCGCGTCCCTTAAGCCCGCACCCACTCTTCCAGAGTTTCGTTCAGGCCACACTTTCGGCGCATCAGCAAACGCATGCGCCAGCTCGCAAATCAGCCAAGAAGATGCAGGCCGCGCCTCGTAAAGCGACGAAAGCTCCGAAGAGCCAATCT
>CAJYIL010000527.1 GCA_913774795.1 Pseudobdellovibrionaceae bacterium | reverse complement strand
GTGCACCCGCTTCTCGATCAAATGGAGGTTCAGTTCTCCGCGATCTCAAACAAGATGATCGATCTCTTCAAGAAAACTCCGGCTGGCGATACGAATCGTGCGGTGCTCGCCGAGTTCGCGGATGGTTCGTTGATCAACACGTTAAGAGCGTCACAGATTCATGCGCTCTACGATGCGACCGCGACGACTCAACTCGGACAAAGCGCTTCGGTGAAAGACGAGAAAATCGCGCGCGCGCGCAAAGCCGTCGATCTAGCGGTGGGTGTCGTCGCTCGCCGCGAGAAAAGCTACAAAGGTCGGTTTGATAAGATCACTCAATGGGGCGTGAACCCGACCGTTTACAACTACGGCTACCTCTGGACAGTCCACTCGCTTCAATGGTGGTACCGTGACGAAGGCAACGTCACTCAACAACCTTCGAATGCCTGCTATATGAATATCGTCAATCCGGCGAACACGGTTTTCGCGGAAGGCCGCGACAACACTTACTACCAGTGGGCCCAGAAGCTCGCGGAAATCGCGGGACTCGGCTCGATCAAAGAGTGTTTAAATCCTTCAATGATCGAACCTAAGCCCGCAACTCGCGTTCGCGGTCACCAGTAGTAGTGCATCATCAAAAATCCGTAATCGTCGAAGCTCGAGCTCACCGCTCGAGAGTTGCGGATTTTCCTCCAGAGACCCAAGAATTCGAAATGCGGTCTTGGGAACCACTGAAGACCCGGGCCGTAAGCGTCACCCGCTGTTCCGCCGTTCGTCAGATCATTTTGCGAATACTCCGCTTGCGCCAAAACGATCAGCCCCTTGTACACTTCGAATCCGAGTCGGTTGTACGCGAAGAGACCGCGCGTGATCGCGGTCGTTGCATTGTCGCCGTACCATTGATGATCAAATTCGCTCAACAAGAAGAGGCGCTTACTAAAGCCGATCATCCCGTGCGCGCCGACGAGAATGCGGTTAAACGGATCACTTCGTCCGTACCACGTGCTGACCCCCACCTTCGATGAGTCCCCGATGTTGCGATTCACTTGAAGGGCGTAGCCGGTCTCGCGCGAGGTCGTTGCGAATTCACCTGGGGTTTGCGAGACGGTGGCGAACGCACTCCAGGTCTCCCCGTTCCAGGCGACTTCGGCCGTGTTGCGTTCTTGGCCTTCATCGAAGCCGAGGTTTCTTTTTGTCGGAACATAGTGATCGGGAATGTAGAGACCGAATTGCGGGTAGAAACGACCGACCCGCGCGGTGATTTCGTCGTTCAAGTTGTACATCGCCCAATAGCGACGCGATCCCCAACGTGGATTTTGCGGATCTTCGATACGACCGAACTCAAGATCGAGCGTGATTTTTTTTGCGGTCGCTGCGACCTCGATATCTTCGCCCATGCGAATGAACTTCGCGGTCGTCGCCGCTTTCGTGTCGACATAAGTTTGAACGGCGCGAAGATCGCCGCCGATCATCAGCCACTCCGGCATTTTCTCCTCTTTGATCAATCCGTGGAGAAAGCCCGCTTCGTTTTTATACGACCACGTGCTCATCAGCTCGCCGGCAAGCGAGCGACCGTAGGGCGTCAATGCTCCTCCGCCAGTCGGAGCCGCGTGACAGGCCGTGCAGTTCACGTAGCCGTGACGAATGTTTTCTGGATAAGCGTGGGCCTTGATGGCGAACAAGATGAGAAAGAGCGCGAAGAACTTCATTTTACCTGCAAGTCGTGGAGAGTGAGTTCGACAGGGACTTCGTTTTTAACCGTAATGCCGAGATACTTCGGAATTTCGATTCCGTACTCCGCGATGTTGATTTCGAAGTCGGCTTTCGCCGTTTTTCCTTCTAAATCAAATGTTCCACTGATGGGCTTCGTTTGTCCATGCATCGTGAGCTCACCTTTGAACGGCTGAGCTTTCACCGACGGCAGTTTTCCGCCCGTGGTTTCGGGGAGAGAGACGTCGGTGAGCTTAAGCTTGGCTTGCGGATATTTTTCGACTTCGAGGTATTTCTCTTTCATGTGCGAGTCACGCAGCCCGATGCCGCTATTGAGCGACGTCATGTCGAATGTGAGTTCGCCCGTGACCTTCTTGTCAGCGCCAATCGTGAGAATTCCCTCAGGCCCTTTTCCTTCGCCGTTGATTTTGATCATGCTTGGGCGACCGGTCGCGTGGAATTCGACCTTGCCTTGCGACGGTTGGACTTGAACTGTAAGTGCGTGTGAGGTCGTGGCGAGCGCGGCCAGCGAGAATGCGAAAACAAGTGCCTTCATGTTTTTTACAAAGCTGAAGTGGGCACCACGAACGCGCCGTTGTCATCATTGAGCGGCAGCTGCGATGCGATCAGCATCCCTTCCTGCTCTAGAGTTACAGTGGTCTTACCTCTGACGACAACAAAGCTGTTTAGAACTCGAATGAGCCAGTGCAACATGAAAACCCCCTGATAATTTAGGGGTGGCGAGAGCCCGGGTCTCCGGTCGACGGTAGGTTTGGCCCAGCGCTTGCTGAAGGCCCATTTGGGTGGGGCAAAATGGGCTTGATTCGTGTTTTCGCTTTGGTTGGAGTCGTCGGCTTCGTGTCGCTGGTGTCAGTGACGTTTAATCAGGGGGCTCCACCTGTTGCGACCGCACAGGCGAAGGATTCTGGCCCAGACGCTTTAGACCGAGCGTTCGACCAAACGGTTTTGGTCGTCAACGAAACCCTCGATGCGCGCAAGCTGAACAACCGTCGCTGAAAGCAAGCTGTCGATATTTGAGGCCGCCGCCTTCAACCATTGGTGCGTGCCGGCATCTTCGGGATACCTCTCGATGCAGCTTGTGGTGTAACGCTCAAACTCGCGCACTCGCTCGAGAATGGCGAGCAGATGTGTCGGGCACT
>CAJYIL010000526.1 GCA_913774795.1 Pseudobdellovibrionaceae bacterium | reverse complement strand
TCTCCGTTGAGTGACCGATAAAGACGTTCGGGTGAATGACGGTGGCTTCACCGATTTTGCTGTCGTCCTCGATCACCGCGTTCGCGCCGATGTAAGCGTTGGCGGCGATGGTGACATTGGCGCCAATGAAGGCGTGAGGCGCGATTCGGGCGCTCGTGTCGATTTGGGCGGATGGATCGATGACTGCGGTTGGATGGCGTCCGGTGATTTGCTTGTTGGTGTACGGAGTCGCGCGGAAGAACGCGTTGATCGCGAGCGCCATCGCTTTTTCTGGGTTAGGGCTCACGAGAATCGGGCGCCCTTGGGCGTGCTCAGTCGCTACCGCCTTGGCTTTAGTTGGAACGACAAGGGCGCCGGCTTTTGATTTGAGACCGGCTTCGATCGCCTTCGGTGTCGCGAGGAAGACGAGGTCATGCGAATTCGCGAAGTCGGGGGATTGGATTCCTTGAATTTGTTTAGTCAGATCGCCGATCGTCTCGGTGAAGAGTTGGGGGAAGCGTTCGACGAGATCTTTGAGTTGAATCATGTAAGGAGTCTTAATCGGGTCGTCACGTTCGGGCAATGACAGGGTTTTATGACTTGCCTCGCGGGGGAGGCTGTCCTACGTTTGGGCTGTTAAGGTTTTGCTAACTACGGAGGACGAGTGGCGAAAGCTAAACCAGCGGCCAAACCAGCATCGAAAAAACCGGCACCGGCGGCGAAAAAAGCCGCGGCGAAGCCCGCGGCTAAAGCGCCAGCGAAGGGTGCTTCGGCAAAAGCTCCGGCAAAAGCGGGCGCATCGGGGAAGACTCCGGCTAACAAGGTGACTCCGGCGAAGGGCTCGGCGGGCTCGAAAGGCGCGGCGACTGTCAAGGCGGCTCCGGCGAAAGGCTCTGCAGCGTCCAAAGGCGCTGCGGCAGGAAAAGCTTCGGCGAAGAGCGAATCGCTTGTCGCTTCGGTCGGGAAGGCCGCACTGAAAATGGGAAAAGCGGTGGCTCAGGCGTTGACCCCGGCGGCAACATCGACTTCAGGCAAGAAGGGCGCGGCGGGTAAAGCGGCGCCGGCTTCGGGCGCTTCGAAAAAAGGAGCTGCAGAGACCGTAGCTCCGACGAAGACCGATAAGAAAGCCGACAAAAAGGCGAAGAAGCCGACTCCGAAGACCATGAGCAAGGCCGAGGATTCGGAAGACGACGATTTCGTCGACGATTCAGACGAGCGCGACGCGGACGTTAGCGTTGCGGACGAAGAAGAAGCTGAAGAGGCCGAGGCAGCAGAAGAAGAAGCTCCGGTCGAGGCTGCGACGGAAAAAGCTCCCGAGAAAAAGAAGAAGAAGGACGACCTTAAGATCGACCGAAATGGCGATCTCGAGGCTCAGTGGCAGACACTTCAGGATAAAAATAAGGGCGTCAAAGCGCCTGCCTATAAGATGTCGGAGAATTTCGAAGCGAAAACGCCTCTGATGCACAAGGTCCTTGGCTGGGGATACGTGATTTCATCGGTGAACAACCGTCTCGAAGTCCTCTTCAAAGACGGCATCAAAATCCTCATCGCCAACTACAAAGCTTAAAATTCTAGCGGTCTTGCCCGATTCATTTCGGGCCAAGACCTGTTCGATTTTGTTGGACGCCCGTCGCGCGGTCGGTTAAATCTTTGTCGCGTGAGCAAACATGCGAACGCAACGTAGCCGAAGGCGGAGTAACGCAAGCAACTATGGCAAAAGACGATTTAGCACAGCTCGAAGGTAAGATCGTAGACGCAGGCGCAGGTGGACTCTACAAAGTCTCCCTGGACAACAACGTCGAGATCGTTGCCCGTTTGTGCGGAAAGATGCGTCGATTCAACATCCGCGTCGTCGTCGGTGACCGTGTCACTGTTGGTGTTTCGCCTTACGATCCAACTAACGGCCTCATTCTCTACCGCCACAAGTAATTCATTGTTCGTTCCCGGCAATGCTGCCGTGCGAGTACCTTGATTTTTTATCCTCATACAACACAATCAGAGCCTCACTTTTTTAACTGTCGGAGTTCATGCATATGACCGAGACGAGTTTTCAGGCGTATTTGGCGCTCACTCATCCCAAGATTTCTTTGAAGTCGGCCCAAGCCGTTTTGGAATTGGCAGCCGAGGGCGGCACCGTTCCGTTCATCGCGCGTTACCGCAAAGAAAAAACCGGCGGCTTAGACGAAGTCGAAATTCGCAACGTGATCGAGGCGAACGAAACTTTGACCGAGATCAATAAGCGCCGCGCGTTTATCTTTAAAGAAATCTCCGATCAAAACAACATGACGGACGAACTCAAGGCCCGCATCGAGAAGTCGATGGATCTGGCCGATCTCGAAGAGATCTATCGTCCGTTCAAAAAGAAAAAGAAAACGAAGGCGACCGTCGCTCGCGAAGCGGGCCTCGAGCCTTTGGCCGACTGGATCTGGGGCCTCGGTCACGGAACAGTTGCGAAGACCGATTCAGATTCGCTCGAAGTTCGCGCGAAGGATTTCTTGAACGTGCCAGCAGGCTTCGTCACCTACGATCAAGCTTTGAAAGGCGCGCAAGACATCATCGTCGACAAGATCTTCAACAACCCAGAACTCCGCGAAAAAGTTCGCACGAACTTCATGGAAGAGGGCAAGGTTGGCTCGAAGAAAGCAAAAGGCTTCAAGCCGCACTCGAAGTACGAAATGTACGCGGAGTTTGCGGATTCGGTGAAGAACCTCCAGGAGCCAAAAGCGTCGCACCGCTACTTGGCGATGCGCCGTGGTTGGAACGAGGAAGAGCTTTCGGTCACGATCGAAGGCGACGAAGCTTTGCTCACGTCGATCTTCGAGAAGTTCGCGGTACCGAATCCAGGTACGGTTGCCGATGAGTTCTTGAAGAACTGCGCGAAAGTCGCGCTGTCGGTCCACGTGATTCCGTCGATCTCGAACGAAGTTCACCGCATCTTGAAAGACAAAGCCGACGAACACGCGATTTCGGTTTTCGCCGAAAACGTTCGCCGCGTTTTGTTGGGGTCGCCGTTCGGTCCTCGTTGCGTTCTCGGGATCGACCCGGGTCTTCGAACGGGCTGTAAGCTCGCGTTGATCGATAAACAAGGTAACTTTATCTCGCACACTGTGATGCAGATGCTGGGAGATGGGGCCGAAGCAAAAGCGAAGAAGCTCTTTGAAGAAGTTTTGAAGCAGATCACGATCGAAGCGATCGCGGTCGGTAACGGAACAGGCGGTCGCGAGGCCGAAACTTTCGTAAAGAAAATATTGAAAGATTTGGGCGCGAACGTTCCGGTTATCCTCGTTTCGGAATCGGGCGCTTCGGTTTACTCGGCGTCAGATGTGGCGCGCGAAGAATTCCCGGAGTTGGATTTGACCGTGCGTGGAGCAATCTCGATCGCGCGTCGTTTGCAAGATCCTCTCGCGGAGTTGGTGAAAGTCGATCCGAAGTCGATCGGCGTTGGCCAATACCAGCACGACGTTTCGCAGACGCATTTGAAAAAGTCGCTTGAGCAAGTCGTTGAATCTTGCGTGAACGGCGTCGGTGTTGATCTCAATACGGCATCTGCGCCTCTCTTGTCGTATGTTGCGGGGATTGGTCCGGCTTTGGCGAAGAGCATCGTTGAGTATCGCAAATCGAATGGTCTTTTCTCGGATCGCGATGATCTCAATAAAGTTCCTCGCTTCTCGTCGAAGGTTTACGAGCAGTCGGCGGGCTTCTTGCGCATCTTGAACGGAAAACAAGTTCTCGACTCAACAGGCATTCACCCGGAGCGCTACACGGCGGTCCGCGATATGGCATCGGAACTCGGCGTTGCTTTGCCATCGTTGATCGGTGCCGACGGAGCAAAGAAATTAGCACCGTTGAAAACAAAGTGGTCGAAGCTCGTCGGTGAATTCACGTTTGACGATATCGTTCGCGAACTCGAGAAGCCGGGGCGTGATCCTCGTGATCCGTTCAAGGCGTTCTCGTTCCGCGATGACATCTCGGAAGTGAAAGATCTGAAAGACGGCATGATTTGCCCGGGCATCGTGACGAACGTCACGAACTTCGGAGCATTCGTCGACATCGGCGTTCACCAAGATGGCCTCGTGCACATCTCGGCGCTGTCGCACAAGTTCGTCGATGATCCTCGCAAGGTTGTGAACCCGGGCGATCAGGTCACGGTGAAGGTTTTGAAAGTCGATACAGATAAGAATCAAATCTCGCTTTCGATGTTGCTCGATGCAGCTCCGGAGCGTGCGGCTCGTCCGGCAGCTGGGGCTTCGGCTGAACCAGGTGCTGGTGGCGGCGGTCGCGGTGGACGTGGCGGCGCTCGTCGTTCAGGTGGCGCGGAAGAGCCGCGTAAGCCAATGGTGGGCGGAGATCCTTCGTCGCGTCCGGGTGGACCACCAGCGACGCGTGCGGGTGGTTCGCGTCCGGGCGGCGGTTTCGGCGGCGGTCGCGATGACCGCGGCGGTTCGCGTCCTGGCCAGGGCGGACCTCGCGGAGGCATGTCGAGCGGTGGTGGTGCAGGCGGTTCGCCGTTCAACAATCCGTTTGCGGCTCTTATGGGGAACAATGCTCCGGCTGGCGATAAAGGCGCGGGAGCGGGGAAACGGAAGTAAGCCGCGCGGTGGGGCGCTTGGCGCTCGCGCGCACGCGTGAGTGTTGTGCGCACGGTGACCGGGAGAGTCTCGGCGACACGACAAAAATAGATTTGCGAAAAGGGCGGCTTCGGCTGCCCTTTTTTTTGGCCAGGGATTGGGCGGGCGGGCGGGGTTCGAAAGCCTAGCTTGACCACTATACCTTGTATTGCTATGTACTTTGTATGGCAGGGTCGGTCGACAACTGGAAGACGCAGATTCGAAAGGGCTACCTTGAGCTCTGCGTTTTGCTGTGCGTACGCCAGCAGAAGAAGGTTTACGGGTTCGATTTGATCGAACGATTGGCGGCCGCTTCGCTCGAAGTGAAAGAGGGTACGCTGTATCCGCTTTTGAACCGGATGGCGGCGGATGGTCTTCTCGCGTCGACGTGGGAGACCGAAGGTCTCAAAGGCCACCCGCGCAAATTCTATTCGCTGACTCGAACGGGGTCGGCGTTTTTAGCGCAGCTCGAAGACGAATTCGGCGAAATGGTTTCGATTTTCAAAAAGTTGAGTCAGTGAGGTCATGGGATGAACGATCCGAGGTTGGAACGTTATTTAAGTACGCTCGAAAATTCGCTGCGGCCGTTTCCGGTTGGAGATCGCGCGGAGATCATCACCGAAATCAGAAGCCACGTTCTATCGGCACTCGACCGTGATCCGACGACGCGTTTGGATTCGGTGCTGGCGGCATTGGGTGAGCCTGAGATGGTCGCAAACCGCTATCTGCTGGAGCGCGGACTCAAGCCGACAAAGCCGCCCATCTCGCCGATCGTCAAATGGTTGGTGATCGGATTTTTGACGACGTTCGCGATGATGCTCGTGTTCATCGCGTTTCTAATCTCGCGCGTCTCGGGCTCGTTTGAAGTGAGCGATTCAGGCGTCAAAGCATTCAACGGAATGATCGACGTCGATGCGAAGAACAATCGCATCTCCATTCATGGGATTTCGGCCGGAGATCAGTTCGGTGGTTC
>CAJYIL010000525.1 GCA_913774795.1 Pseudobdellovibrionaceae bacterium | reverse complement strand
ATGGCGGGTGTGAACCAAGGGGCCGTGCCAGCGGAGTCGGGCATCAACAAGGCGATGGAACTCACGGGCATCCAGAGCCAAGACGAATTCGCCGCAAAAGTTGAAGCGACGGTTGTCATGGCCTCCGCCGTTGGCCAGTCATTGGCTCCCGCAGTCATCGGAGCTGCCCTCGGACCGAATGTTCCGCAAGATTCTCCAATCAACGTCATCGCGGCGAAAGCACTTCAGCAAATCGCCGCCGCTCCTGAAAACGCCCGCGTTCTCGAAGGAATCGTCGATATGTCGCAATTCCAGAGAACAAAGTGGAATCTGCTGAATATGAACGACGCGAAGATTCAGTCGAAGACGACAATCTTCAACCTCTCGGCGATCGCGAACATCAAGGACTTCATGATTTCTCAGCCGATTACGAACGTGAATGCGCCTCTCGCGACCCCGACGATTGTTCCGCAGCTTACGCCAACCGGCATCGACGAGCGCAGGTTCAGCCGCGATGATGGCTTTTTGTACGTAACATCGATCTCCGGTTTCCGCGAATCGCCAGGAGGGCTCTTCGACGCGCAAGTTGCTTGGATGGATACGAAATCGATGATCCTCGATCAGCGCCCACTCTCAGCGACATTCAAACAGCCTGCGCTCAACGAACTCCAAAAAGAACTCGCGAGCCAAGGCTTGCGTTTGCCGAACGGTTTCGAAAAAGTTCCGCGCAATCGTCTTCTGGCGGCTGCTTCGAATAATCAGATGAAGAACATGAACTTCGTCGATCTCGGCGAGCTCCGTGGAACTCACTGGGACTTGGCGTTCGAAGAAGTTTACAAACCGAAGACTCCAGCTCCGACTGATTACAAGCACACATTCCCGCGTCTCGCGCTTCAGCAATCGGTTCTTGAGATGCTCGCCATCTACGAAACGATGGGAGGTTTGAAATGAAATCGTTAATCCTCACCGCTCTTACTCTCACCTCGGCGGCCCAAGCTCAACGCGTCGATCATAAAGCGCTTGAACGCGCGGGTCTGCCGCTCGTTTACGTGAATCCTCGTAATGATCCCAAAGAAGCGCTCGCTGCGGTCAATGCCGTGAACAACGCCGTTGCTTACGCGCTCGTCACGAACGGAATCAAAAACGGATCAGGCGTCGAAGCGAATGCTCCACTTGCGCAGCAAACCTACTTTACTCAAGGCCTGCGCCAGCTCTCGCTGATGGATCTTCACTTAGCACACACCGTGAATACTCAAGGTCTTCGTAAAGCGAATTTCAACGTCGACATCGTTCCATATACCGAATTCGCAGGCGTGTTTTTTGAGAACCAAAACGTGAATATCCCGGGACTTCAGCCAGCGATCGCAAACTTCCTCGAGCCGATCATCGCGAAGTCGAAAATGTTCATCAAACCAAATCCGAGTTACTCAAAGCCGTTCTCTCGATTTTTAAGACAGGCGCAGATCGTCGGTCTCCAGCGAGTTTATCCGGTTGTTCCGGAGGGCCCGACGAATGATCCGAAGGCGAGAACGCGCTGGCTCGTCGGCTCTTTCTTGCCGGTGGGCGCGCACGTCGACATCAACGTGAACGGAGGACGCGGAATAGGTTCGACGACTCTCATCTTCCCGGCGTTCGGTGTGCCTGACAAAACTCCCGAGCAACTTGCGCAAGTAAAAGACTTAAGCGAGATCAAACTCCGCCCACTTGAATTTTCATCTCGCGTGGCCAAGGACGCCGTCGGCTATATGCCTCCGGCCCAAACGCAGATCGGAACAATTCACAACATCGCATTCAAGTCACCTGCGGGAAACACGCAGGCGCGCGCGATCAAGGTGAAGTTCTGGAAAGACTATTCGCGACCCGACGATCTGTACGGAGAAGTTTCGTTCGGTTACCTCGCTCCTGAGCCAAACGACGGATTCGCGATGAACGTTGATGAATCGACGGGCGCGCAACTCGCGAAGGAAGTCGGTTACGGCGTGATCGCATCCGGCGACATGAAGCTTGATTCGAGCCTCGTGAAAAATGCGAAAGCGCTCGAGGTCAGCGAGAAGTACACGAAGATGATCGATTTCAAAATCGGCATTCACAAACTTGCCTTCCGCTTGAAGCACTCTCCGTATGTCGACAATGGAAAGCTTGCGAACATTCAATACTGGGCCGATGCGGTGAAGGTCTTCGATCAAGATCCGGGTTTCAGAATCGAAAACTTCCAGATGATTCCAGAGAAGTCCGTTCTCTCGTTCAGACTCTCGATCAAACCTGAGTACTTCAATAAGTTGAAAGACCTCACGTTCTGGCAGGGTCTTCAAGACAAAGAGAAAGCTCTCCAGCACAACTTCTTGAAAGCGTTCTGCGGAATGTCCGATGCGTACGCGAAAGAGAAGATCACGCTGATGGACATCCTGACGTTCAGCCGCATCCTGCAGCGCCGCGATCTTCCGCCAAACTGTGAGGTCACGACGACGTCCCTCGCTGAGTTTAAAAAGCAGCTCTTTTCGAGCTGGTTGAACAAAACGATCAGCCTCGAGGTCGATAAAGGGGTCGCCAGCTCCGTCGACCAGCAGGCCGTCAAAGGCGGGCAGGAAGTCGATAAGCTGATCCAGCAGGTTGTCGTGCAAGTCCTTGCCCAGCTTCAGGAAACTCGTGCTCAGATCGCTTCAAAGGCTCCTCAAGCGCTCTTCGAGGGCCTCTAAATCGCCCCACTTGTCCCGGTTCCAAACTGGGGCAAGTTCCTGAAACCTCTTCAAGAAACGAAAGCCCGCGGGCAAGGCCGTTGACGGCCCTGACACAACCTGACAGAACCTTCTGCTTAAAGATTTAAGGTTCGGTCAGGAAAGGCTTTTACCCGTGGCGACAGCACGCAATCCCAACGATTCAGCAATGGAGCTCGGAAAGCTCTATTACGAACGTTGTGATTTCGCGGTCGCGATCGAGCGTTTCTCTGAAGCCGCGCAAGGTTTCTACGAAGAGAAAAACTTCGAGCAATACTTGAAGTGCCAAAACTATCTTCTTCGCATGTACGCCGAGCGCGAAGAATCAGATCTCATCCGCACGACGAAAGAGCGTCTTCAAGATCTCGTCTTAAAAGAGGGCTTTGAACTCAATGCGAAGACTTACTACACGCTCGGAATTTGCGCTTCGTACAAGGGGCAGTTCGACGTCGCTCTCGATTACTTCCAAAAATCTCTCGCGATCGGCTTAGCTGCCGACAACAAGTCCGATATCTGCTTTGCGATCAACGGTCTTGCGATCACGTACTACTCGCTCGACAAACTTAGCGAAGCGCTCAAAGAAATCTACAATCTTCAAGTCTTCTTCCAGGTGATGGATTTGCCGGAGCTTCGTCTCTCGAGCCAAATGCTCAACGGCCACATTCTCCGCAAAATGAAGAAGTACGATCAGTCGCTCGAGATCTTCTGGGAGTGCTACGAACTTCTCCGCAAAGAGAAGAATCTCTTCATCTACCTTTCGATGCTTTACGGAATGGCGCTTGCGTACAAAGAGTCGGGCGAAACCGACATGGCTCGCATGTACCTGAAGCTCGCGAAAAAATCGGCTGATCCTGAGAACACGAAATATCTCTGCCGTCACATCGACGTGCAAATGGCGGAACTGGGCGTTTCTCAGTCAGAAGACTACGACCTCATTTTCGACCCATTGACGAACTCGGTGACCGAGAAGAAAAAAGGCCGCGTCGATTTCAAGAACCAATTCATCTTGCTCGACATGCTCCGACTCTTCATGAAGCAGCCAGGCGCCGTGTACTCGAAAGAGTCATTGGTAAAGCAAGTCTGGAAGCAAGATTACAATCCGTCCGTGCACGACAACAAAATCTACGTCACGATCAAGCGCCTCAGAAAGCTGATCGAACCGGATTATGACAAACCTCGG
>CAJYIL010000524.1 GCA_913774795.1 Pseudobdellovibrionaceae bacterium | reverse complement strand
ACTCCTCAAGAGAAATTTGCTGATTTACTGTGTTGGGGGGCTCGTTGCGCCTTTTATCGGAATCAAAATCATCGACGTCGCATTGACGTTTGTCGGATGGGTGTAAAATGAAGGACCTCTTTGTTTCTCTACGGGTTTTCTTTTTCATGACCTTGGCTCTCGGGCTTGCCTACCCCGTGTTCGTGACGCTTGTCGGTCAGGCGGCGTTCTCTCGGCAAGCGGGTGGAGATTTAATTCGCCAAGGCGAAACCGTGATCGGATCACGGCTCATCGCGCAGAAGTTTGAGTCGCCAAAGAATTTTTGGCCAAGGCCGAGCGCGGTCGATTACAACCCGATGCCGTCGGGTGGTTCAAACTTAGGTCCGACCAGCGCCGATCTTGTAAAAGCACGCGATTCTCGACGTAAAACTTCAGACACCCCTGAGCTTCTTCTCTCGGCGTCGGGAAGTGGTCTAGATCCCCACATCAGTCCCGAGGCCGCGCGGTCGCAAGTGGCGCGAGTCGCGCAAGCTCGCGGCGTCCCAGAGTCGCGGCTGAACCAACTGATCGATAGCGCGACCGAAGGGCGTCAGCTAGGATTGTTGGGTGAACCCACGGTGAACGTTCTGGAACTCAACCTCGCTCTTGAACAGATAAAATGAACGATCGTCTCGACCCTGATGAGCTATTGAATGCATTAAAGACAAACGAGGAGTCTCGCTTGAGACTTTTCCTCGGGATGTCGGCTGGAGTCGGCAAGACTTACGCGATGCTGAAGGCGGCCCACCAGAAAAAGTCAGAAGGTCGCGACGTCGTCATCGGTCTCGCCGAAACCCACGGTCGTAAAGAGACCGCGGCTTTGCTCGAAGGCTTGGAAGTCATTCCTCGCAAGCAAATTGACTACAAGGGCACGGTGATTGAAGAGCTCGATCTCGACGCGATCTTGGTACGAAAACCCGAGATCGTCATCGTCGATGAATTGGCGCACTCGAACGCGCCGGGCTCGCGACACAAAAAGAGATATCAAGATGTTCTCGAACTTCTAGATCGCGGCATCGAAGTCTACACGGCTCTTAATGTGCAGCATCTCGAATCGCGCAAAGAATCCGTTGAAGCCATCACCCAAGTTCCGATCCGCGAGACCGTTCCCGACAGTCTCCTCGAGAGAGCGAGCCAAGTCGAACTCGTCGACATCGCGCCTCAAGAGCTTTTGAAGCGTCTCAAAGAGGGCAAAGTCTATCTCGGAGACCGGGCCGAACGAGCCGCGCAAAACTTCTTCAAAGAAGATCATCTTACCGCACTCCGCGAGATCGCTCTTCGTTTAACGGCCGAGAGAGTGGATCAAGATCTCCAGAGACTCTCGAAATCTTCGCGCGACCGAACACCTTGGCAGACCAACGAGCGCTTGATGGTGGCCGTGAGCCACAGCCCTTATTCCGAAAAGCTCATTCGCACGACCCGTCGAATCGCCTACAACTTAGAGGCCCCTTGGATCGCGATTCACATCGACAACGGCGTTCAGTTAAACCCGGAAGACCAGGCGCAACTCTCAAAGAATTTAAATCTCGCGAAAGAGTTGAAAGCTGAAGTCATTACGACGACCGATCCGGATGTCGTCGAAGCGTTAAAGCGCGTGGCGAGACAAAAGAATGTCACGCAGATTCTGGTGGGACGACCGACGCGGCGTTGGCTCCGGGACCGCATCCAGGGAGGATCACTGCTGGATCGACTCGTGCGCGAGAGTCTCGAGGTCGACGTTCATGTGGTCAGTCAAGACGGCCGCATGTACGAGCCACCTCCAGCCATCTCCGCGAGCAGAGTTCGATTCTTAAGTCAGCCGATTCACTACTGGAACACGTTTTGTTTCATGGTCGGGGTTTCGTTCCTGGCCGGCATTCTGAATCCGCTGATCGAATATCAATCGATCGGTTTTTTATTTCTCGTCGCCGTGTTGTTAGTAGGGGCAGTCGGGTCACTCGGGACCGTGATTTTTGCAGCCTCTTTAAGCGTCCTCACCTGGAACTTCTTTTTCATTCCTCCGATTCTCACGTTCTTCATCCGGAAGCCCGCCGACGTCGCTCTTTCGGTTTCGTTTTTCATCGCGGCGCTGGTGATGGGTTATCTCTCGCATCGCATTCGCTCGCACGAATCGCTCATCCGCGAACGCGAAGAACGAACGAACGTTCTCTACGAAATTCTGAAGGACATGACGTCAAGCGAGAGTAAAGCCCGCTTCTTACCGCAAGTTTGCGAGCGGGTGGGCCGGCTTCTCGGGGCGGAGTGCGGCGTCGTCCTCGCAACCGAAACCGGCACTCTCGTCTTCGACGACTCAAAACCCTACTCACTTGCGCTGAATGAAAAATCGCAGGCGACGGCCGTGTGGTCGTTTCAGTCGGCCAAGCTTGCGGGTTGGTCCACGGATACCCTCGGTGAATCCCGAGAGCTTTACATCCCGATGCAAGGTCGAGACAAACCGGTCGGAGTCTTCGTCTTCCGCCCAAAATCTTCGAAACGGCTGACCGGCGAACAGGAGCAGCTTCTCTTCAGCGTGGCACGGCAACTGGGCCTGACACTGGAGCGTTACTTCATTGAAAAAAGACTTCAGGCTTCGCGCCGTCTCGAGGAGTCGGAGCGACTCCACCAAACACTCCTCAACTCGATTTCTCACGAACTCCGGACACCGCTCACAGCTATCTTAGGTTCGGCGCACGCGCTCGAGGACGACGCTTCCATTCGTAATCCAGAGTTCGTGAAAAACGCCGCCACTCAGTTAGTTCACGCAAGCGAACGACTGAACCGCGTGATCGGCAATCTTTTAGATATGTCGCGACTGGACTCAGGCGTGCTGCAATTAAAACTCGAGTGGGATGACCCCGGCGATCTGATTCGTTCGGTCATCGCCAAGAGCGCAAAAGTTCTCGCTCACCACCGAATGAAAGTCGACATCGGTCCCGACCTCCCGCTTCTAAAAATTGATTCGGGCCTCTTCGAGCACGCGATTTCAAACCTTCTCGTGAATGCGGCGGCCTACACGCCGCCTGGCACTTCGATTCGTTTAACAGCGGGCGTGTCCGGCGCCGATTTCATCATGATCGTCGAAGACGAAGGCCCGGGAATCGCACCGGAAGAACGCGAGAAGATTTTCGACAAATTTTACCGAGTGCCGGGAACGGCGGCGGGCGGGACCGGACTGGGTCTCTCGATCGTGAAAAGCATCGTCGAGAGTCACGGCGGTTCGATCAGCGTCAGCGGAGAAAAAGGAGCCCGTTTTTCGATTCGACTTCCTTTGCCCGCGGAGAAGCCTGAAGCTCCTGAAGTATGACCAGCGAAACACGTCTCCTCATTATCGATGACGAAAAAGCGATTCGCGACGTGCTCAAGCTCACGCTCTCGAAGCACCCTTACAAAATCGCGGAGGCGGAGTCGGGGGCTCGAGGGCTTGAGGTCGCGACGAGTTTTCATCCGCAGATCATCATTCTCGATCTCGGTCTTCCTGATCAATCAGGTCTCGAAGTTCTGAAATCGCTCCGAAAGTGGACATCCATTCCGATTTTGATTTTAACGGTCGACGACGATGAGAAAACCAAAGTCGCGTTGCTCGATGCCGGCGCAGATGACTATCTAACGAAGCCCTTTGGGCCAGACGAACTACTCGCGCGCCTTCGCGTGAGTCTGCGTAACCGACGTTCCGAGGAAGCCACACCTGTTTTTCAGTCGCAAGGTCTTCGCATCGACATCAATCAAAGGCGTGTTGAACAAAACGGGGCTGAAGTAAAGCTGACGACGACCGAATTCGAACTTCTTAAATGCTTGGTGCGCGATCATGGCCAAGTTGTTCCGCAGTCGCGTCTTCTCACCGATGTGTGGGGACCGAACGCCGTGAGACAGCCTCACTACTTGAGGATCTACATCGCGCAGCTGAGAAAAAAGATCGAAGTGGATCCGGCAAACCCACAACACATCTTAACGGAGTCTGGCGTCGGTTACCGGTTGGTCTAAATCAGAAGAGCGCTTCGCACGTCATCGGCTTGTAGCCGGGGAGCGCTCGCTGTGCTTTTTTGCCGATCGCCTCGAGGCGCGGAATAATTCGATGGGCGTTAAAGAACGTCAACGCACCGATCGCCCCGCTCACCGAAACGATCGCCCACGGGTGCCAACCGAACGTCGCGGGGTTCATCAGCATCGCTGAGGAGGCCGTGAGTGTCGTAAGAATGGAGCGCGAGTTCATCGCAAATCTCACGATGCGTTTTGCCCGAGGATACATTTCTTCTCTCACTTTTCCGGAGAGTTCCGACCACGAGAAGCCGACCGATGTAATCGTAATTCCCATCGCGATCGGCATCAGGATTTGCGGCGCGTGTGAGACATCGAGAGTGTGACGGGAGTATTGATCGATACTGATGATCATCGCGCGAACGGAGTTGAAGCTCGCCGATAAAAGTGCGCTGCTCGCCCACTTGATCGCCATGTCCGACGCCGAGGTTCTCTCCGGGATGATCGTCGACATCTTAAAAGTCTTGCGGAGTTTCACTTGGACCGGGCGGGTCACGTTCGACCACATATCTTTATCGAGAAAGATGGCTGCCCAGAGAGTGGAATAGATCACGTTTGCAGTGATTTGAAATGTCGATGCGTCAGAAACGTGAAGCCAGCGAATGGTTTCGTTACCGAGTGCGAAGACCGTGATCCCGAATCCGATTTTGTCCTCGCGAACCGCGTTTGACGCATAAGTCGGGTAATTGCGGATAAACGAGTTCACGCCGCCAATGACATCCGACGACTTTTTCAACGCTCGACCGAACGGCATGAGGACGAGCTTCGATTTGGCCGCTTGCTGAAGTGCTGGGTCTAAATCGGTCGAGACAATCGTGAGCGAATTCGCTGGCTCCGCGGCGATAGCTTGAGCTAATTTTTGATCGAGTTGGTTTCGGTCGAAAGTTTCGACCGTAAAGTCGACCTTCGCTTCTGGATGTTCGCCGACGCTTGAGCGGGCGACAAAAGAGCCCTTGGCTAAGTCCGGGTCTTGCGCATGCGCCGACGGCGTTTGGGCCATTGTTCCCAAAACCAACGAGATGACGAGCCAGCTATGAACGAACCCACGCAGTCGCTTCATTCCGTCAGTTTCTTGAGCAATCGCATGGCCAAAGATGTTCAGAGGGCAGAGCCTCGAATGACCGTCTGTTTTCCGTGGCTTAGTCTAGCGGCTGAGATTCTGAAGGGGGGGCGACCTTGTAGATATAGCTGAAGCCAGTGACAAACTTGGGCCCTGACCAAAAACGGGTTGTTTTGGAGACACCCTCTTGTCTTACGCGACGTCTCACGATCTGATGCCCTTGTGCTGATTCTTTTTCTTAAAGGCGCCCTGCTCGGATTCTCACTTGCAGCCCCGGTCGGGCCGATCAATTTGCTTTGCATGAAACGATCGCTCGAACAAGGTTTTCGGGCCGGGCTGATCACGGGCGCCGGAGCGGCCACCGCCGACACTCTCTACGGTGCCGTGGCAGCGTTCGGATTAACCTTCATTTCGGATTGGCTCGAACTTCACCGCGAAATCTTAAGTCTCATCGGCGGAGCCTTCTTTTTCGGTCTCGGTTTGTATCTGATTTTTTCGAAGCCCAAAGCCAAAGTGGCCAAAGACACGCCGTCGAATCTCTACGTCTCGACGGTGCTCCTGACGCTTTCTAATCCGGCCGTGGTTTTTTCTTTTCTCACTGCTTTTGCCGCGATCAAATTGAACACGCACGAAGGCGACAGTGTAAAGACGATCTATGCTGTTTTTGCGACGATCGGCGTTTTCTGCGGTTCGATGATGTGGTGGATTTTTCTGTCGTGGATCACTTCGAAATTTCGAACATCGCTCAATGATCGAGCGCTTCGCCGAATCAACATCGGCGCGGGCTGTCTTCTTCTCATTTTCGCGTGCGTGGTTCTCGTGCGAGGAGTGAAGGGGTTGGCTGATTCTCCGACTTCTTCATCGGTATCGAGCATTCGTTAAACTCGTAATCCTTCTCGCAACCGATCGCTTCGCGAATCGGCGTCGAAAAAAGTTCTTTCTGTCTCAAATCGCCTCCCGTGTGATCGTCGAAGACATATTCGTTTTCGACCGCGCTCTCGTCGGGAAATCGCGAGGCGAGCGACGGTTCAATGCATTGCCACGAACTCGATGCCAAATAGACGTTTCGGCGGTTCCACTTTTCGGGGACCATCTTCAAAAGTTCAGCGAGCGCGTAGCTTCCGACAACATCGGCGAAACGTTCGTAAGGCGGTGATGAATAACCTTGGTTCTCGAGCAAACTCCGAGATGAAAACTCTCCTTCAACGCGCAAAACTTTACGAAAGAGGTCCATCGACATCGACTTCGACACCTCGATCGCGTTCTTTAATTTCTCAGGCCCTTTTTTATCGGAGCAGCGATACTCCGCCGTGAAGTAGAGCATTGTCGTGAGCGGATCGTGGATCGGCTCTTCACCTTGCGACCAAAGAGAGTATTCGCAGGGGTTCAAGTAGTTCGGATTTTTTTCGGTTTTCCCGTTTCGCATCGGAATTTGAGATTTCGTCAGACGCAAAAATCGGTCGCCCGATGCGAGATCGGACATCCGGTCGGTCACGATCGTGCGCGCAAAACGATCGATCTCATCATCGCTGAGCTCCTTCGCTGTCGGGCGACGCTTCAAGCACTGGTTGAATTCACGAACTTGTGGCTGAAAGCCATCGAGACTAGCCAGCTTTTCGGAGAAGCTCGATTTGTACGAGGCCCATTGATCACATGAGAAAGCCTCCGGCTTGCAAACGTTGGCCCGAAAAGTCGCCAGCTGTTTACCGAAATCAGAATTCACCTCAAAGAGGTAAGTCGTGCGATCGATGCCAAGAGCGTGCGCCATCTCGTGCGCGAGTGTCTGCAAGATATCTTCGCTATTGAAGTCGCCCGCGCAGACGGTGAGGACGTTGAGATACGTAAAGTAGTATGCGTTGATCGTTGTCGACGAACACTCTTCATCCGAGATGGCGGGCGTCGAGCCGGGCAGAGCCAATTGGATCGATGCCACTCGCTCCTGCCAATCGTCGGTCACTGACTTGGCCACATCGAGCTGTCGAATCATGCGCGAGAAAGCGACTTTTAAACGACCGAAACCCTGTTCGACCTTTTGCCAATTCTTATCGTCTCGCCAAATCGCGCGCGAAAGCTCACCGATCAACGAGCGGCGCAGGCGACGTCGCTCCAGCTGTAGCTCGATCGGCATGTTCGATTCGGAGATGCGGTGAAAGCCTGGGTACTTCGCCGTCATCCGCGAGAGAATGGCTTCATTCAAAGCCGACGTCCAAATGTAATTGAGCTCGTAATTCGTGTTCTCGAATTCGAGACGCTGAGTCAACGTCATCGATGACCGCGAAGGGCGTGCAAGGTACGTACGGAGCTTCGTGAAGTAGCCGCTTCGATCCAGTGCGCTCCGAAAATCGTTCGGGAGATTGGCGCGTGCGCGCAACTTCGCCTTCGCGTAGCGGAAATAAACTTGGGAGAACTCGTTTCCCGTTTCGCCTTGGAGGACTTCGATGATGCTTGAGGATTGTTTGATCTCGAGGTTGCCTTGAGCCTCAGGCGAGTAGAG
>CAJYIL010000523.1 GCA_913774795.1 Pseudobdellovibrionaceae bacterium | reverse complement strand
GGAAAGTCGGCAACGCGGTGGCCGCTGGCTCCTCCAACACCAAGAACCCACCCGCGATCGCGAGCGAGCGATGCTGCGTAATCATAAAGCAGTTGGCCGGTGAGCCCGTCCTCCGCCCATTTTTTTTGAGTCAGTTTAAAAATCTCTTCGGCGTCTTGAGCGATGCGTTTGTACTCGGGGTTCGAACCGACGGTGTAGGTGCGGCCCACATCGCCTTCGTGACCGGCGAAAACTGGACCGATGTCGATGAAAAACAAATCGTCGTCGCCGAGAGTGACGGGTTCGGCTCGCTTGCCGAACGAGCAAGCCGTATTCTTACCGAAGCGAACTTGGGACGGATGCCAGATCTTCTCGACGCCGTTTTTCTTCAGCGCTGCCCTCAAAAGCTGGAGACCCTCTTTTTCGGTGTGACCGGGACGAATTTGCGCAGCCGCTTCGTCGAGCGACTTCCAGGCTTTAGTTTGTGCTTCTCGCAGAGACGATTCTAGAAAGTTTTGGCCAACAGCTTCTGTACCCATGGCCGATACCTGCCCGAATGGTGAGGAAGGCGCAAGCCTTAACAATTCCTCAACGAGTTCGCCTAAGGATTCAAGATACACTGAAATCCATGCGAAAAGCTGCGATTCCCGCCAATGAGCAAGAGCGCCTAACGAAGCTTCGAGAGTACGACATTCTCGACACTTTACCGGAGCGCGAGTTCGACGATTTGACCGCGCTGGCCGCGATGATTTGCGGGACGCCGATGTCGCTCATTTCGTTGATCGACGACGCTCGCCAGTGGCACAAAGCGGCCACGGGCATGGAGCGCGGAGAAACCCATCGCGATATCGCCTTCTGCGCTCACACGATCCTTCAAGACGACGTCTTGGTTGTTCGAGACGCCCTTCTAGATGAGCGTTTTTACGATAACCCGGCGGTGACCGGAGACGGCGGCGTCCGTTTCTATGCAGGAGCGCCGCTCATCGCGCCAAACGGAGTTCGTTTAGGGTCTCTTTGTGTGATCGATAGCAAAAGTCGCGATCTCAAAGCTCATCAAGCCGATGCACTTCAGCGCCTGGCCCGCCAAGTGATTTCGCAGATGGAACTTCGTTTGCGAGTCAGTGAGCTTCAACGTAAAAAGCAGATGCTGCGCGATTCGCACGCGGCAGTTCTGAAGGCGAACCAGGCGAAAATGCAATTTCTCGCGAATATGTCGCACGAAATCCGCACGCCGATGAATGGGATCATCGGTTTGACCGAAGTCATGCTCACAAGTGAAACGAGCGAGACGAACCTCAACAAACTTCGGATCATCAACAACTGCGGAAAAACGCTTCTTCACCTCATCAATGACGTTCTTGATTTCTCGAAACTTGAAACGCACAAGTTACAGCTCGAGAAGGAGCCGTTCGACATCATGGTCGTCGTCGAAGATGTCATCGGACTCTTTAGCGAACAGGCTCAAGGCAAAAAGCTCGCAGTTCAC
>CAJYIL010000522.1 GCA_913774795.1 Pseudobdellovibrionaceae bacterium | reverse complement strand
GAAAAAGCGCATACCTCATGGTGCGTCGGTTTCGACGATCGAAGTTGGAGAATTTCGCCACAGAGCTGCGATTTTACGAAATCTTGGTGAAGGCGCTGACTAGCTTTTTGACACGAACCAACGGCCTAGACGGTCGACGGGAAAGGTTCCGTTGGCCTCGACACGAGCTCGGTCTGCGTCAGTGACCTTCACTCCGCCAACCATTCGCTCGTAAACCTCGGAGATTAAAAATGGTGTCTCAGATTGTTCGATTCGCTCAAGAGTATCAACCGCACGAATAACCCCCGGCCTGAGGATTCGGAAATAGACTCCGCTTCGCCTAGTTTCGATCATCGTCCGCTGGCCCTGAGCATGACCGAGCCTGAAATTGATTTTCGCGCACGGGATGCGCGGAAAGGTCGCTTGCGCGATGACCTCGCCGATTTTGAAGACGTCGCCGACACTGACCTCTCGCTCATCCAGTTTTTCGAGAGTCAGATTTTCTCCGAGATCACCAAAAACGTAGTCGCGGCCCAGCTTCGAGAAGTACTCGTCTAGAGCGTCTTTGCCGAAGGCGTAAAGAACGGAGTCCGGTCGCCCGTGAAAACGCGGATCTGCGAACCGATCGCCGTCGACCGACAACTCGTGAACACGCAGCTCGGGAACAGACTCTTTCAGCATCGACGTTTCAACTGATTTGTCGTTCCACTCGACCGTCTTCGGCTGACCGATGTTCAGCGAAAGAATTTTTGTCTTCATGATGCGCGCACCTCTCCCGAAAACAAAAAACCCGCTCTGTTTAGGAGCGGGTTTTTCTGGAGCATTTTAAAATTCTTCGTCTCGGTCGTTGGAGCCCGTTTCAGAGCTCATTCCGCGCACTTCGTCGAGGTAATTCTGAGCTTCATCCTCGTACTCGTTATCGACGGATGATTCGTCGATTTCGAGCTCTTGAATCGCCGACATAAAGTCTTTCTCGGTGCGAAGGTCTTTCTTCAGCATTTCGAGATATTTGTCGGGGTAGCGAGCGGTCAGATCTTCGATGTAGCGCTCAAGCTTACCTTCAGAGAGGATCGTCTTACGGACCTGAATGTTCTTCCAGTAGAGAAGATAGTGGTAACGGCAGTAGCCATCGACAGCTGACGCCTGATCACATTCGCGAACGCGGCAGTAACGGCGGCCTTCAGCGTCGAGAAGAACGACTTCTTCCTCGGGCTCAGGCTGAGCTTCTTCGCGTGTCTTTTTAGCCTTCGCGGCCTTCGGAACAGAAGTTTCTTCGGGTGCCGGAGTGGGTGTCTTTTTAGCTTCTGCTTTAGGAGGAGCCTTCGCTGGAGGCGCCGCTTTCACCGGAGCTGGCTTCGCTGCGGGCGTTTTTGAGGCCGCGGCTTTCACAGGCGCGGCTTTTACGGGTGCCTTGGCCGCTGGCTTGATCGGAGCTTTCGCCGCCGGCTTGCCTTTGACCGGAGCCGCTTTCGCAGGAGCCGCCTTTGCCGGTGCTTTCGAGGGAGCCGCTTTCTTCGCGGGACCACCTTTGACGGTCGCGGCCTTCACGACCTTTTTAGCCGCTGGTTTTGCCGGCGTCTTGGCCGCAACCGATTTGGCTTTCGACGGACGAGTGCTCGCACCCGCAGCGCGCGAAAGACCAAGTTTTTTCAGAGCTTTTTTGATTTTCGACATGGGCGTTATGTTTGTGCGAACCCATGCAGAGAGTCAATAGGGAAACCTCGCCCAACCTAGGGAAACTCGAAGCAAAAGCTCCAGTTTTCGAGCACCAGCCCTGTTTGACAACTTCCTGTGATATTGCTTCTCTTTCTCCCGTTCCAAACCGAATCTTGTTTTTCACTCGAGAGGACACCAAGTCATGAAACCAGTTTTCATCACATCTGCCGTGCGCACGCCCGTCGCTTCTTTCCAGGGCGGTTTCGCCGACATGCCGGCTCCCCGCCTGGGCGCCATCGCGATCAAAGAAGCTCTGGCAAAGTCGAAAGTGGCTCCTGAAAAAGTCGGCGAAGTGATCATGGGCGAAGTTCTCACAGCCGGAGTCGGACAAGCCCCTGCCCGCCAAGCCGCGATTTACGCTGGCATTCCGACATCAACGCCGTGCCTCACGATTGGCAAAGTCTGCGGATCGGGTTTGAAAGCCGTGATGCTCGGCGCTGACTCGATCGCTCTCGGCCACAATGAAATCGTCGTGGCCGGTGGCCAAGAGTCGATGACTCAAGCGCCTCACCTTCTCCCGCAGTCTCGCTCAGGCTTCAGAATGGGCAACACTCAGCTTGTCGATTCGATGCAACATGATGGCCTTTGGGATCCGTACAACAACTGGGCGATGGGTGTCGCAGGCGAACTCTGCGCTAAAGAATATAACTTTTCGCGCGAGGCTCAAGACGAGTTCGCGGTGAACTCGTATAAGAAAGCTCAAAAGGCGCAGACCGACGGGTCATTCAAAAACGAAATCGTCGCGGTCACCGTGCAAACCCGCAAAGGCGACATCGTCATCGACAAAGACGAGGACGTCACAAAAACCGATTTTGCGAAAATCCCGTCGCTGAAACCGGTCTTCGATAAACAAGGAACGATCACGGCGGCGAACGCGTCGAAAATCAACGACGGCGCAGCGGCGGTCGTTTTGATGAGCGAAGAGGCCCTGAACGAGACGGGAGCAAAGCCTCTGGCTAAAGTCGTAGCGACAGGACAGTTCGCTCAAGATCCGAAATGGTTTACGACAGCACCTGTCGGCGCAATCAAAAAAGCTCTGAAAGCGGCGAACATGACGATCGATCAAATCGATCTTTTCGAAATCAACGAAGCGTTTGCGAACGTGACAATGGTCGCGCAAAAAGAGCTGAACATCCCGGCTGAGAAGATCAACGTTCACGGCGGAGCCATCGCGATCGGTCACCCGATTGGCGCTTCAGGCGCTCGCGTTCTCACGACACTCGTTCACGCGATGCACACGCACAACAAACGCTTTGGTCTTGCAACTCTCTGTATCGGTGGCGGCGAAGCCGTCGCGATGATCATCGAGAAAGCGTAAGCAATGGGAACAGGCGCCTATTCGAAGATTTTTCCGTCTGCGAAAGCCGCGCTCGAAGGAGTCGGCGACAACATGACGATTCTCGTGGGAGGCTTCGGTCTCTGCGGGATCCCGGAGAACCTGATCACGGCTCTTCGCGACTCCGGTGCGAAAGGCTTGACCTGCGTATCGAACAACGCGGGCGTCGATGATTTTGGTTTGGGCCTGCTTCTCCAAACGCGACAGATTAAGAAAATGCTTTCATCGTACGTTGGCGAGAACGCGACGTTCGAGAAACAGTTTCTGTCTGGCGAACTTGAGCTCGAGTTTTGCCCGCAAGGAACACTCGCCGAGCGCTTGCGCGCAGGCGGCGCCGGAATTCCCGGTTTCTACACAGCGACGGGAGCGGGAACCGTCGTCGCCGAAGGCAAAGAGAAAAAGGTTTTCGACGGACGCGAATACATTCTCGAGCGCGGCATCGCGGGCGAATTCGCTCTCGTGAAGGCCTGGAAAGCCGATGAGTTTGGCAATTTGATTTACCGAAAAACCGCTCGCAACTTTAACCCGATGATCGCGACCGCCGGTAAAATTACCGTTGTCGAAGTCGAGGAGATCGTGCCGGTCGGAGAGCTGGATCCCGACATGATCCACACGCCAGGCGTTTACGTTCAACGCATCATCAAATCGCCATCGCTCGAAAAACGCATCGAGCAGCGCACAGTTTCGAAAGGTTAAGATGGGACTGACTCGCGATCAAATTGCTCAACGTATCTCTCGTGAAGTGAAGTCTGGCTACTGCGTGAATCTCGGCATCGGGATTCCGACGCTCGTGGCGAACTTTATCCCGGCTTCGATGCACGTCATGTTGCAATCCGAGAACGGCCTTCTTGGAATGGGTCCGTTCCCGACCGAATCGGCGGTCGATCCCGATCTCATCAATGCCGGCAAACAAACGGTCACCGCTCTTCCGGGCGCTTCGTTTTTTTCATCAGCTGATTCGTTCGCGATGATTCGCGGCGGTCACATCGACCTCACTGTTTTGGGAGCGATGGAAGTCGATATGAACGGCGATATCGCTTCGTGGATGGTTCCGGGCAAGATGGTCAAAGGAATGGGCGGCGCGATGGATCTTGTCGCTGGCGCTCGTACGGTCATCGTGGCGATGCAACACACATCGAAGGATGGCGCATCGAAACTCTTGAAGAAATGCACGCTCCCTTTGACCGGTAAAGACTGCGTCACTCGGATCGTGACTGACATGGGTGTGCTTGAAGTCGACAAGGGTCGCGGATTCAAACTGTTAGAATGGGCGCCCGATCTCTCCGCCGAAGCCGTGATCGAGGCGACGGAGGCCCCGGTGACAGTTGTTCCTGGCGCGGGGCCGATGAAGTTCTAACCACGACAGAGTGAGTCGGCCTCTCTAACCGAGTTGCTCTCGACGACCACCTCCAGGGCCTGCCTGTCACGCGTCACGAACTCGAATGGAATGGTCGAGCTAGACTAGTCATCCGGTTCATTTCCCTTACACTGAAGGGGAATGTCAGGACCTAGGAAACTCAACAAAGGCGACGTTCTTTTCCGGGAAGGCGACACATCCGATGCGATGTACGTCATCAAATCCGGAAAGATCGCGATCACGAAAGTGACAGGCTCCAGCGAGATCCATCTCACCCCGCATGTCGCCGGCGCCCAGCTCTGCGAGATGGATCTCGCTGGAGCCTTTCACTTTCG
>CAJYIL010000521.1 GCA_913774795.1 Pseudobdellovibrionaceae bacterium | reverse complement strand
TGGTTCCAGGGCTCGAACAATTGCGATTTGTCATACGTTTCGAACGGTAATGACGTCATCGAGTTTGCGCTCACGGCTTTCGGCAATCACATTGAAGGCGGAGCGGAAAGGCCACTTCGTCACAGTGACATCGCGCTCGATGATCGCCACGCCACGTTCAAAGGTTCAGATGTCTTGAGTGCGAAGTCCAACGTCGATCCAGACATGATCGTTCTAGCCAAGCGTGTGATCAATGCGGTCGAGGGTTTGCCCGATGATCACCGGCTCTCACTTTTGAAGCTACTCGAGAGCTAAGAGAGCGGCGATTTCGCCGACATGATTTCGGCAACAACAGAGACCAAAATGGCGCTCGCAAGACGGCGAAATATTCAACAAAATCAAATACTTAATGGTGAGGTTTTGCCTTTGAATTTCGCGCGATCAGGTGCGATTTTTCGATACCTGTTACATTGCTCTTCCACCCAAGGAAATGGTGTGGAGCCGATTCGAAGATGAGTCGGTACAGCATGAGAGGAAACAGCAATGAGTGCTCGCAACTACAGAACTGAAAAGGGAACTGAGCTCCCGCTTCTCAACCTCCGGGGGAAGCAATATCTGGAAGTGAAGTATCGTCTTGTTTGGTTCAGAGAAGAACACCCCACTTGGTCGATCGAAACTCAACTCGTGTCGGTGACCGACACGTCTGCTTACGCGAAGGCAACGATTCGCGATGACTCCGGTCGCATCATCGCGACGTCGCATAAATTCGAGAGCGTCAAAGGCTTTCCTGATTTCATCGAGAAAGCGGAGACGGGTGCCATCGGCCGCGCGCTTGCGTTGATCGGGTATGGCACTCAGTTCTGCGCCGACGAGCTTGATGAGGGTAAACGCATTGTCGATGCTCCTGTTGAAATGACGACGAAGCGCGCACCGACGACGGCTCAAGCCGTTGTTGCAGATAGCGATGGTGAAGCGTCCGAGAAACCAGGCATTGCGCCCGGCGATTTCACGATCAACTTTGGCCGTAAGTACAAGGGCAAGAAGTTGAAAGAGATCGCGCGACCCGAGCTTGAGAGTTACGTGAAGTGGCTTGAAGCGAGTGCGGTTCGCGACGGCACATCGTTGTCGTTCCAGGTCGAGCAGTTGAAGGCTGCTTACGAGCGTCTCCATGGACCACTCGAAGAAGCGGCCGTGGCCGAAGCTCACTGATTTAAGAGTTGTTCTCAAGGTAAAGGGCTTCCCGGATCGGGAGGCCCTTTTTTTATGCCTGAGCGGAGCCGTGAATCAGCCCCGAGAGATAAAAGATCGAAGGCCAGGCTGCGAGCCACACCCAGAAAAAACGGTTTAATCCGAAAGCCCAGTAATTTG
>CAJYIL010000520.1 GCA_913774795.1 Pseudobdellovibrionaceae bacterium | reverse complement strand
GGAGCGAGAAGGTCTCGATCGGCCAGCGCCAAGCTTGGTTCGTCAAAACATATTTCCACGGCGCCGTTATTCGCAGTGAATTCGTGCTCGGAGATGCGAGCGGCCACATCGACGCCACGATCATACTCGCAGACCGTGCTCCCTCGATTCTGATGGAAATGTCGAAAACAGAAACAGGCCTCCTCTCGTCGGTTTCGGCTTATTCGATGAACGGCGATCTTCTCTTCACTCACTCCTTCGACACCCAAAAAGTGGAATTAGAAAAAGCCAACTACACTCAAACCCAAAGTTCGGCACTCAAGATCGGACTCTGCGAAGACGCGATCTCGATCTTCGGTTTTGAAGCCGCTGGCCTCGGCTCGTCTCTGGCGTTTGGCCCGCGCAGCGAGAGCTACTTCGGCTGGACCTCTGAAAAAGACAATTACTGGTTAGGGCGTTTTCAGTTAAATGCCTACGGCGCTGAAGAAATCGGCGGGCGCTCTACACACGCCGAGCGAACGGCGGCCGTTTTGGTGCAACCCACGCGTGACCGAATCTCGATTGGATTGATTCCCCTGGGAATCGCGTCGTGCGTCTATCCGAGCCAAGTCGCTCAGTGGTGGCCCGAGGTAAAATCAGCCGGTGTTCGCGTGATTAATATCTCGGCCAGTGAAGAGATGGATGAGTCGACTTGCGAAGCCTCTCTCGATCGTCACCCGCTGAGAGCCGATGCCGATGCCGCTCTGTGGGTTGTCGCAGCTGGCAACCAAGGGGCAAACAAAGCACGCGGCTGTCCGCAATCCTTAGTCGGTCTCCCGGGACTCATCGTCGTCGGCGCCAATCAAAATGGACGCATGCACCCACAAAGTAATTACGGCGAAAATCTCGTCGACTTGGCCGCGCCTGGCGAATCAGTTAGCGGAGAGGCTTGGGGCACCTCGTTCTCGGCTCCGCGCGTGAGCCGCGTCGCCGCGAAACTTTTCGCACTTTATCCGAGCTTGAGACCGTTTCAGGTAAAACAAGCTCTCATTTTGGGAGCCGACATCCCTCGCACTCCACTTCCGGTACTGGCCAAGGGTGTTTTGAACGCACGAAGCTCTGAACGAATTGCGCAGGGTTTCTCGCAGCACAGAAACGTGACCCAAATTCTTCAGGCGCTTTACTGCGGAAGCGAAAACACAAGCTGCACTCTCTCGCAAACCAAACTGACCATCCACTCCAAACTCGTCGAAAAGGATGCCTCCAATGAAAACTAAAATTGTTTACGTCACCTTGGCGCTTGCAAGCGTGTTTGTCCTAGCGAAACTTTCTGGTGTGCACACGCCGCTTGCAGAAGTTCGCACGAAGCCGACCCTAGAAAACGAAGCCGCGATCGCTTCCATGCCTTCGAAGCCAAAGTCGAACTCGCGCGATTACCTCTCAGAGACATCGCCCGTGGCCGAGTTGCCGAAACCCGACGTACGAACACTTCATCAGGTGCTCGAGATCGACAAGAAGGTCTTAAAGACTCGCGCAGAAACGGAAGCTTACCAAAGCGGCCTGAAAGACGAGTTGAAGCTAAAGACAGCCGCTCAAGTCCTCTCGCAGGTTCGCGAGCCTCGCGATCTAGAAGCGCGCCTGCGTAATCAGCAATCGCGGGACGGAATTCTCGATGATTTGGGACGGGCAATTGAATGTCCATTCCTGACCTTGACCGAACAACACGACGCAGGTTTTTTTCGGAGCGTCGGTTGAAATCTGCCAGTCTGCGATGATTTTTTCGATCGAAAGTCTTGCGAATTGCCATCTTGCAAGATCGGCCGACGCCAACGGCTTCGCGGATTCGACCGCCGTCGATTTTGTTGTGCTGCAGGAAGTAAGTGAGATCGTAATCGAGACGGCCGCAATCAGAAAAATTCTGGTTTTCATCTAAACCGATTTTAATTACCAAAAGTGTCGACGTCAAATAGCGCTAGGAAGCCTTGCCTGAAATGTCAAAGCTGCGACAAGTGTCAGGCCGTGCCCTCTGCGTGAGGCGCTTTGATCGGACTTTCGGACTGCGGTTTAGGTAAAGTCAGAACGAAGTGAGCGCCGGTCGCCGATTCGACCGCTCGCAAAGAGCCTCCGTGGGCGATCGCGATTCGGCGGCACGTATCGAGGCCCAGGCCTAAACCTAAAGATCCGCTTTTGTCGCCTTCTCGATAGAAGGCTTTGAAAATCTCGTCCTCGCTGCCTTTATTAATTCCGACGCCGTTGT
>CAJYIL010000519.1 GCA_913774795.1 Pseudobdellovibrionaceae bacterium | reverse complement strand
GTTTGTGTAATGAGCGCGTGCAACACGTTGCCAAAAGGCGAGAAGACCGTCGTCGGAAATGCCGGCTCGGCGCAAGGGTCGTGGCGCGCGAAAGCTCTTGTCAAAAATCTAAAGACCGCAAAGTCCGTGACGCTCGATCTCGACATTGTCGCGAAAGAACCGGATCGCCTTCGCATCGAAGCACTCGGACCTTTCAGCACGCACGTGGCCTCCATTGCTTCTAAAGACAATGATGTTCGCATCGCGCTCACGCGCGAAAAGAAATTCATCGAAGCTCCGGCCGATCGCTGGGCGCTCTCGCGCGTGATCCCGGTGCGTGCGGCGCCCGCGGATTTACTCGCGTTGCTTTTTGATCGTCCGCTCGAAGCGAACAATTCAGGTTGGCAGTGCGACCACTCGAGAGATCCCGAGTGGTCTTGCCAATCCGGAACAGCTTCGATTGCTCGCCAGTCTGACGACGAGGGACGTCGTCGTTTCTTATTTACGGCGCCTGAAGCCGAAATGAATTTGGTGATCACCGAAGCGCGAGCCGATGTGCCGCCGGGTGAAACGGCTTACGATCTCGTAGCTCCTTCTAGCTATAAGATCGAGAAACGCGGACGCTAACGCTTCCTCTTATACGAGAGCGCGAGCGAGATTTATGCGTCGGCGTTCTCTAATGGATCGTGCCGCAGGACCGACACTGCTTAAGCGTTTCGGAACTATTTTTTGACCTTTTCCCGACTTATTGGGTCATACTTTAGTAGGGCACTTGTGCGCCACTATGAGACACAAATCTGTCAAGGAAGAGGGAGAGTCATGGCCAACAACTCTTTGGATTTCAGCAACCTCATCAAGGACTGGCAGGGGAATCAGAAGTACCGCGACCTGACTTGGTCGGGCACCTTCAATGAGTATCTCAACCTCGTTAAAGAGAATCCGAAAATCACGCGAAACGCGTTTCAGCGCTTGTATGATTTGATCCTCGAGAAGGGCACTGAAGAGTACGTCGACTTCAAAAAACCGGTGAAGCGCTACAAGTTCTTCGATGACATCGAGAACGACGGAAAAGACGCTGTCTTCGGGCTCGATATTCCGCTGATGAAACTCGTGAACGTTTTGCGTTCGGCCGCGCTCGGTTACGGAACTGAGAAACGAGTCATCCTTCTTCATGGCCCAGTGGGTTCGGCGAAATCGACGATTAGCCGCATGCTCAAAAAAGGTGTCGAGGCTTACTCGAAAACCGATCAAGGCGCGCTCTACACATTCGAATGGATCGACGAAAAAGGCGAGCTCGACGGCATTCTCGGAAAAGAAGCGAAAGTCTTCGCCTCACCGATGCACGAAGAGCCGCTCCTCTTGATTCCTGAGGATTTGCGTCCTCGCATTGAAGAAGAATTGAACCGCGGCAACAAAACGGAATTCCGCGTAAAGATCGACGGCGAGCTTTCGCCGCCGTCTCGTTTCATCTTCCGTCAGTTGATGGAGCGCTATCACGGTGACGTGAACAAAGTTCTTCAACACGTTCGCGTGAAGCGTTTGGTATTGAACGAAGCTGACCGAATCGGGATCGGCACGTTCCAGCCAAAAGACGAAAAGAACCAAGACTCAACCGAACTCACAGGCGATATTAATTACCGCAAAATCGCGGAGTACGGTTCAGATTCTGACCCACGTGCGTTTAACTTCGACGGCGAATTCAACGTCGCCAACCGCGGGATCATCGAGTTCGTCGAGGTGTTGAAGCTCGACGTCGCGTTCTTGTACGACCTTCTAGGTGCTTCGCAAGAACACCGCGTGAAGCCGAAGAAGTTCGCGCAAACGCACATCGACGAAGTCATCATCGGTCACACGAATGAACCTGAGTACCGTCGTCTTCAAGACAACGAATTCATGGAAGCCCTTCGTGACCGTACAGTGAAGATCGATATTCCGTACATCACGAAGCTCAAGAACGAAGTGAACATCTACAAAAAAGATTTCAACTCGCGCAAGCTCCGCGGAGTTTCGATTGCACCTCACACGGTTGAAATGGCCGCGATGTGGGCGATCCTTACGCGTCTTGAGAAGCCGAAGAAAGCGAATCTCACGCGTCTCCAGAAAATGAAGTTGTACGACGGCCGCAGTCTTCCGAATTACACCGAAGACAACGTGAAGGAGCTTCGCAAAGAAGCGATTCGCGAGGGTCTTGACGGAATTTCGCCTCGTTACATTCAGGATAAATTGTCGAACGCGCTTGTGGCGGCTCAGCAGAACAACCGGGGATCGGTGAATCCGTTCATGGTGATGAACGAGCTTGAATCCGGATTGAAGCACCACTCGCTTCTCGCGAACGAAGAACTCAAAGCGGAGTACCGTGAGCTCTTATCGGTCGTGAAGCAGGAGTACGAAGAGATCATCAAGGGCGAAGTTCAACGTGCGATCAGCGCGGACGATTCGGCCCTCACTCGTCTCGGTGGTAATTACATCGACAACGTGAAAGCGTATACGCAGAAAGAGCGCGTTCGTAACCAGTTCACGGGGCAAGATGAAGAGCCAGACGAGCGCCTCATGCGTTCGATCGAAGAAAAGATCGAGATCCCGGAATCACGTAAAGACGACTTCCGCCGTGAAATCATGAACTACATCGGCGCTCTCGCTCTGGAAGGTCGCAAGTTCGATTACAAAGCAAACGAGCGACTTCACAAGGCGTTGGAGTTGAAGTTGTTCGAAGACCAAAAAGATTCGATCAAGCTCACATCGCTCGTCTCGAGCGTCGTCGACAAAGACACGCAAGAAAAGATCGACGTGGTGAAAACGCGCTTGATCCGTGACTTCGGCTACGACGAGATTTCGGCGACCGATGTCTTGCACTATGTAGCTTCAATCTTTGCTCGCGGAGACGTGAAGAACAGATAAGTACCACCTTCCTTTTTGTAGCTAAGCTGCGTTAGACGCATGGGCGCTACAAAAAGGAAGGTGGCACCGAAGGAGTTTTGCTTGGCGATTAAGGAAGATCAGGCCCGATTCCGCGACATCATTCGCGGCCGGATCAAAGAGAACTTCAAGAAGTACGTCACCCACGGTGAGATGGTGGACAAGCGGGAGAATGACTTCGTCAAGATCCCGGTGCCCTCGATCGACATTCCGCGCTTCAAATATGGCTCCAAACAACGCGGCGGAGTCGGGCAAGGACAAGGTCAGCCCGGCGATGCAATGGACGGCCAGCCGTCAGAACAAGGTGCGGGCGAAGCGGGTAATAACGAAGGCCAACACCAGATCGAAGCCGAAATCTCGATGGAAGAACTCGCCGACATTCTCGGTGAAGAACTTGAACTTCCTCGCATCGAACCGAAGGGCAAGCCTCGGCAAGATGCGGAGAAGAACAAGTACACGGGGATTGCGCCCGTCGGTCCTCAAGGTCTCAGGCATTTCAAGCACTCTTATAAACAGGCGCTGAAGCGCTATATCTCGAGCGGTACGTACACGCCCGACACGCCGGTGATCGTTCCGATCAAAGCGGACATGCGCTATCGCTCATTTAAAACGAAGAATGTTCCTCAAGCGAACGCGGTCGTCATCTACATGATGGACGTTTCGGGTTCGATGGGTGAGGAGCAAAAAGAAATCGTTCGTCTTGAGAGCTTCTGGATCAACACGTGGTTGAAGAAGCATTACAAGGGACTCGAAACACGCTTCATCATTCACGATGCGACCGCAAAGGAAGTCGACGAGAAGACATTCTTTTCGACAAGCGAGTCGGGCGGAACGTTGATCTCGTCGGCTTACAAACTCTGCCAACAGATGATTGAGACCGAGTATCCGACAAACGATTGGAACATTTATCCGTTTCATTTCTCCGATGGAGACAACTGGAGCGGCGAAGACACGCGTCTTTGCATGAAGCTCTTAACCGAATTCTTCTTACCGAACGTCAACATGTTCGGGTACGGGCAGGTCGAGTCGAAGTACGGCTCAGGCCAGTTCCTTAAAGATCTCGAGCGCGAATTCCCTTCGGATGATCGCTTGGTGATGAGCAAGATCGAGAGCCGCGATAAGATTCTCGATTCGATCAAAGATTTCCTCGGAAAAGGAAAGTAGTCGGGCGCGAGCCCTTAGAAGGACTTCAAATGGCGAATCTCACTCCTGAACTTGAAAAGGCCCGCCAAAAAATTCTGAAGATCGCCGAGAGCTACGGGCTCGATTGCTTCGAAACGGTTTTCGAGTTGATCACGTACGATCAGATCAACCAATTCGCCGCTTACGGGGGTTTTCCCGTACGATATCCCCACTGGCGATTCGGGATGGAGTACGAACAACTCTCGAAGTCGTATGAGTATGGTCTTTCGAAGATCTACGAGATGGTGATCAACACCGATCCTTGCTACGCCTACTTGATGGAAGGTAACCGCATGGTCGACCAGAAGCTCGTGATGGCTCACGTCTTCGGTCACTGCGACTTCTTTAAGAATAATCAGTGGTTCTCGCCGACCAACCGCAAAATGATGGATCAGATGGCGAATCACGCGACCCGTATTCGCCGTTACATGGATCGCTACGGCGTTGATGAGGTTGAGAACTTCATCGATAAAGTTCTCTCGCTCGAAAACTTGATCGATCGTCACGCACCTTACCGCAAGAAATCGTCAGAGAAAGCGTCGAGCGGCGTGAAGGCAGCGGAGCTCGCCCTGTTGAATGTGAACCGCGATTACATGGACGAGTACATTAATCCTCCGGATTTCGTACGCCACCAAAAAGAGAAGGCCGCGATCGAAGCTCAGAAGATGGCCAAGTTTCCGCACGAGCCCCAGCGCGACGTGCTCGAATTTTTGATGCACAATGCTCCGTTGAAAAACTGGCAGCAAGACGTCGTCTCGATCATTCGTGATGAGGCCTACTACTTCGCTCCGCAAGGCATGACGAAAATCATGAACGAGGGGTGGGCATCGTACTGGCACGCGAAGATGATGACCCAAAACATCATGAACGACTCAGAAGTCATCGACTTCTGTGACGCGCACTCGGGCACGATGGCCATGCAGCCGGGTGGTTTCAACCCTTACAAGGTGGGCATTGAGCTCTTCCGCGAAATCGAAGACCGCTGGGATAAAGGTCGCTTCGGTAAAGAGTGGAACGAGTGCGACGACATTCACGCCAAACAACATTGGGATAAAAAGACGGGCGCAGGCCGCGATAAAATCTTCGAGGTGCGCCGCAATTACAACGACGTCACCTTCCTCGACGAATATCTCACTGAAGACTTCTGCGTTAGAAACAAGATGTTCGTTTACAAATTCAATAAGCGCACGAACCGCTTTGAAATCGACACGCGCGACTTCCCTTTGGTCAAAAAACAGCTCTTGTTCCAGCTTACGAATTTTGGACAGCCGATTATTCAAGTTGAGAACGCCAACTTCGAAAACCGCGGCGAACTTCTCCTCACTCATCTTTATGAGGGTGTGGAGATGCAGCCTGATTACACCAAAGAGACACTCAAAAACTTACAGGCGCTCTGGACTCGGCCGGTTAATTTGGCCACGGTTATCGAGGGCGAGGGAAAACTCATTCGCTTCGATGGGCAAGACTTCAAAGAGTTCTCGCTTTCACCGCAGGAGCCTTCGAGCCAAGCTTCGGGTGCAGACTGATATTTCGCTCTAGAGCCATCGTTGACCGACGGGTCGCGATGGCGTCATCCTTAACGGGTGAAATTCTCTGAAGCGGCTCCTCTCAACATTTCATTTCTCGTGATCGTCGCACTTCTTTACAGCGTGCTCGTCCTTGGCGCTCTTTGGGCGAACAACCGCGTAGAGCCAGGCAAGAAGTGGCCCGTTCGACTCTTTCGCTTTTTCGTCGGCGGCTACTTACTTTTGATCGGCATTCTTGCCCTCGATAAAGTGTTCGCTGATTTCACCGCGACTCCGCCCCCGATCATCTACGCAATCCTTCCTGGTTTTTTCGGCATGTTGTTTATCGCGTTCCATCCTTTAACCTTGAGGTGGATTCGCGAAATTCCACAGCGCTGGCTCATCGGTCTCCAAGCGTTTCGACTGTTCATTGAAATTCAGCTCTTCTTCCTCGCGAAAGAAGGCCTCATTCCGAAACTCCTCACGTTCGAAGGCCGCAATTTCGACATCTTGATCGGCCTCTCGGCGCCGTTCGTAGCCTGGTACGTTCACCGGGAGCATCGAGCTGATCGCGGCTGTCCGCGATTTGTGGCAACCTGGAACATTCTGGGACTTATCTTGCTCACGAACGTCGCCGTTCACGGCTTTTTGTCAGCGCCGACGAAGTTTCAGGTCTTCACAGAGCCACCGGCAAACATCGGCATGGCCTTGTTCCCGTGGATTTGGATTCCGACATTTGTAGTTCCTCTCGCGTACTTACTGCACATCCTCTCGCTCCGACGCGAGTGGGCGTTTCGCAACCGCGCCTACAAGAAGCGCGCGGAATCCGCTCTTGGCAACGAGAGTCCAGTTCGCTAGATTCGCCTTCAACCGAGGGTTGAATTCAATCGCTATGAAAAAGATCACGCTTCTTTTGTGGATCCTAGCCGCTCTTCTTGTCGTTCGACTTCTTGTACCGGTCGATGCGCACGCCGCTGATGTTCAAGTTCCCGCGCAGATTTCGGGCGAGAATCTCGTCGACAAACAAGCGCGCACGCTCACTCTCGACCCCACAAAAACTTACGCGCTTATATTTTTGTCGGCCGTTTGCCCTTGTTCGAACTCGCATCTTACCGAGATCAAGAATCTCGTGAACGATTACCCAAATGTCGAAGTCATCGGCATTCACTCGAACATGGATGAAGACCTCGCGAAGTCAGAGACTTATTTCGGCGCGCACAGCCTGAATTTCCCGGTGATCCAAGACTCCAACAACAAGCTCGCTGATGCCCTTGGCGCCTTTAAAACGCCGCATTCTTACATCGTGAGCGGAGGAAAAATCGTCTACCGAGGCGGCGTCTCTGATCACCAGACGTTTTCTCCCGATGCGCGCAAATATTTACGTGACGCGCTCGAGGATTTGAAACAAAACCGTCCCGTTAAAAATAGCACGACCCGCACGCTCGGCTGTTCCATCTCCAGGAGCTAAAATGAAATTCGTATTCGCCTTCGCACTCTTAATGTCTTTGTCGCAGTTCGCATGCGCTCAGCCAAATTACCAAGACGCTAAGCCACTCGCTCGCGAAGCGAAGCCCGGCATTGCGGATTGCCCGCTGTATTTCAAGACAGAAGATCTCTGCGCCAACTACAACTGGATCATGAAGCCCACTGAAGACGACATGGGTTCGTTCTCATTGAACTTCTGGAAGCGCGCCGACTCTCAACCGGCCGACCCGGCTCTCACGTTGAAAGTGATCTTGTGGATGCCCGACATGGGGCACGGCTCATCACCGGTGAAACTCACGAAGCAAACGGTCGGTCAGTACCTCGTCGAGAACGTTTTTTTCTCAATGCGCGGCGACTGGCAAATTCGCTTCCAGCTGAAAAACGCGCAAGCGGTGACTGAAGAACAAGTCGCCGACGTTTCGTTCTGATGCCAAAGTCGGCGGTAGCTGCTTCTTTTCCGGATAGCTGCTTCATTTCCGGAACACTCCGGAAATGAAGCAGCTATCCGTAATTGTAGCAGCTATCCTCCTTGCACCGTTGATGGCGCGCGCGGCGGCGTGTTGCGGTGGTGGTATCCCTGTTCCTGCTTTGGTTCTTGGCGATGAGAAGGCGAACATTTCGTCGACACTCACGTACTCATCGGTCGGGACCGACGTAACCGCCGATGGCATCTGGCAGCACCGAAACATCACCGAGCAAGCACAGACCTTGCGTCTTGATTCTGCGCACATCGTCGCTGACCGATTCCAAATCGGAGCGTCGCTTCCCGTCGTCAGACGCGCGCGTAACGACGACACGCGAACAGGTCTTGGCGACGTCGCGATCAATGGCGGCTACGAATTCTTGCCGGAGTGGGATTACTCACCCTGGAAGCCTCGGGGTCTAAGCTACATTCAACTCAC
>CAJYIL010000518.1 GCA_913774795.1 Pseudobdellovibrionaceae bacterium | reverse complement strand
CTGAACAGAAGGCCTCAAGCGAAAGACGAGCCGCCGCTTCATCTCTTGCGACAATGATAGGCGAGCATCTCCGCTTCAACGATGCTTGCGACGCATCGCTCGGCCCTGGCAGCGGACTCTCCCAAGTTGTCGATGAAGCCTCGCTCATGAAACCGGGCGAGGTGCAGGGTAACGGCTGGCAGTTCGAGCTCGCTCTTCCACATGTCAGATCGGGCGCAACTCTCGATCAACAAAAAATTTCGAGTTCTAGCCCATTTGATCTTTTGCCCGAACGCAGACTTCGAATCGCTTCACTAAAATTGGCGGATGGTCAACGCCTAGCCGACAAAGGGCTAAATCCGCGTTATTTAGTGACCGTTTACTTACAGACCGCCGAGTTGAGAGGTCAAAAGTTTAAATCACGCCCCATCGGCGTGACGACGATCACCGTCGATAGCAAAACCAAAAAAGTGGCCGCTTGCGGGTCGTTATTGACAACCTCTTTCGCATCGGCTTGTGACGAGATGGGATGCGTATTCGAAGCTAATCAAAATCCGCCCTGCCGTTGTAAGCGCTCGCAGGTCGTCTGCAGCGCACCTGGATCGGTGCCGGTGGCTTTCACCGCGGAAGGTTATCCGAACTGCATTCAAGCGGGTGGTGAGGGAGCCTGCCCGTCTGATGAATATCTCGTCGGCTTTGGGATTGGTTATAAGGAGTGCTCCAAACTCCCATCAATCGCGGCGAAAGTTCCGACTCTGTCCTGTCCAACCGGCACTGCGTTTAGCGGAAGCGGAGGTCTGGCCCCTAACGGATGCAAATGCTTACTAGCAAGCGAGACCTGGAACGGATCTGCATGCGTCGTGGCAGGCACTGCGTATAGCTACACGATGAGAGCGTGTGTAAACACGGGCCGTTGCGGACCCTATTCCTCGACAGGTACCGGCGCCTCTTACATGACGAGCAAAGGATTCGGGACGAGTTACTACGCGTTCTGCGAAGGAACGATCACAAATGCCAACGGTAGTTTCTCGTTTAAAACTGCGCCCATCCACATCGGTGATGGCTATCCTTGGGGCACCGGGACTGGAGGCATTCCGTCAGTCTCCGCTGGCAGCCAATCTTACGCGATCTCGATCAGCGGAGGAGTGACATGTAAAGCGAGCGCGGGAGCTTGTAAATCGGGAGATACGGTCACCGCGACCGCGGCTTGCGCCGCTTTCTAGCGATTGCTACCGATCTTAAGGTTTCGCTCGAAAATGCGGAGCCGCGCTCATGATCGATGCAGACGGAGTTCCAAACAAGCTGTTGCTCGAGAGAGTCGCAGACTTTCAAGTCAGCAAAGCGACGGCCTAGAAGAAATGCTCGTCGAATTTCAGCGAACAACATTTTTTGTTTACGACCAGAATTGGCCGCGCGGCTTTGTCAAATCGGCTGTCATGAAGCAAAGTAGATTCATGACACAAACTAGATTTTTTTCGTCTACGAATACAAATCTCCGCGTCCTATTCCTAGGCTGCTTTGATCTCAATCGCGAGCTCATTTTAGCTCTGCGAGAACTAGTTGAACTTGAAGTTTGCGAATCCGAACTAAAATCGAGCGCGTCTGAAAATTATGATATTGTCATCTTCGATACCGACACGCTCGGTGAGCATCTGGCTCATGCCGTCGACTTCGCTCGGAATTCTACCGCCAAGAAGACAAACATTTTAGTTGGGATCGGTCACGGCGACAGCGCGTTCTCATTGAGCGAGAGATTCTCGGAGCGATCAGACGAGTTTGCGATCAAACCCGTTAATGCGACTGAGTTAGTCCTAAGATTAAAGGCAAAAATTCGGAGGCGGGATTCGGAGTCGGTTTCTCTCGAGCCGACGCGCATCTACAACATTAAGATACTACCTAACTCGCGAGAAATCGTGTCTCGTCTAGAAAATGGGGAGACGACTACGGCTTATTTCACGAACTGCGAATTCAAAGTCATAGAGTGTCTCCTCAATTCTCAGAGAAGATATGTCACACGCGATGAAATCGCCCTGCTCATGGGCTACGACCTACGAGCGATTCGAACCATAGATGTCTACGTCAGCAGTATCCGAAAAAAACTTGGCGTGAACCGAGACTCTCTACGCAGCTTGCGCGGAAAAGGATACGGCTTTTTCTTCGAGGAAGAACCGCTGATCGTCGCTGGATAAGATTATGAGCTCTGCCGATAATGGGTGGCGCGCGGATGCCGAGCGGAGACAAATGGGCTCTGTCTGATCATGCCGTGCTCGTCAGGATTTGAGTCCACGCGGACGTCTGAGCGCCCACCCTTCGGACCATTCGCCGAATCTCAACGAACTGTTTTTTATCATGCTCTTCGAGACCTGGATTGAGTTCGTTGTCCTTCGGACCGAAGAGGACTCATGCTTCCATGGCTCGCTCGAACAAAGCGGATTCTCGTCGCGGTGATGATTGTCGAAACCTTGTCGGTGCCCTCGAATGTGTTCGATTCCGCTGATTCAATGATGCCAACAGACAATCAAGCACGCTTTATCGCATCACCAGTGGAGCTCGATTCACCTGAGCCGCAGCATTCAACGCCAGTGGGACCAGAAGCGTCGCTTCGAGAATCGTTCGGGTTGCCCTCCAAAGCGCCGATCGATCTTTCGAACCCTCAACCGAGCTCGAACACGGATGGCCCGGCATCTTCGAGTTATCCGGTGCGGGCGATTACCAAGACCGAACCGGCGACAGCGCTACCACCTCATAAGAAAGAATTCTGGGCGAGCTTCGGCCTCGGAGCAAATATTCAAAATATCGAGCAAAGCTTTACCGGTCAGCGTGATAAAGCCCGCTTCCAAAACATTCAGATACCAACCTATTCAGTGCGATTCGGCTTCCAAACGGCACGTTTCGGCATCGCGAGTTCGCTCAGCAGATCGCCTAGCGCGTTGGTTGCGACTTCATTCGGCCGCCCCACGATGTCGAGCTATTTGATTCAATCACTCGAGAGTGACTTTTTCGTAAGACCATCAGGAGATACGAAACTCTGCTTCGGACTCACCTCGACGACTCAGCCGCTGTTTCTAATCGATTCCACGACTCAGTCGATCGACATCGAACAGGCATCAATCGCCTACATCGCGGTGGGGATAGCAAAAGACTTTTCACTTTCTGAGCGTCTCGACCTGTCCATTCGTTTAAGGTTTCTGCAGCCGCTCATCTCTGGTCTTTCCGGTCTTGGTGATGCATCTATCACTCCACGATCGGGCTTCGACAGCGCTCTAACCTCAGACTTCTCGATCGCACCTCACGTCAAGGTTGGCTACGTGTGGAATCTGCGTTATCAGGCGCTCGACTACCGGCTCGAATCGACTTCCACCGATCGAAACGGTAGCCAAACATTTTTGTTCTCAAGCCTGGAGGCACAGCTTGGCTTCGAATTTTGAAGATGAACCGAGCTTCTTTTTAATAAAAGGCCCAGCGTCTTGGAGTCGGTTCGTGCTCACCGCTCTTCCCGCGATCTTATTCTCGTTTTCGTGTTCAAAGATGAGCGATCATGTTAGTTTTGAGTTTACTCCAGTCGCAGTCCGGAATGACTTCGGACACTCTCAAATCATCACGAACGGCCCCCAAGCTGCAGATGGACAGTCGGCGCTATTAGTCGTGATTTCTCTCCTCCACTCGGACGACCGACCGGTCGTTGGCTTCACGCCAGTTCTAGAGATTCTCTCGGGCGCAAATGTAATCAGCGCTCCTTGCACGTCGTCCAATGTTCACGGGGTATCAACATGCGTGCTCCGTGCAATTGAGGCCGGCGCCAGAAGAATCCAAGTGAATAACGTCACTGTTAGCCTTGAAAGCACGGTGACCTTCAACGCCCCCGCAGCCGCCAAATCGCAACTCGCTTCTTTGAGCGCGAGATCCCGTCAGTCGATTGGAAGCTACGAGTTTACTGCCACAATTGGTTCGAGCGAATCGAGAATCAAACAGAGTTCTGGAAGCTACACATTCTTCGGATCACTGCAAGGACAGGAATTTTCGAGATGATTAGGTTTT
>CAJYIL010000517.1 GCA_913774795.1 Pseudobdellovibrionaceae bacterium | reverse complement strand
ACCCTGGCATCGGCGGTTACCCTGGCATCGGCGGTTACCCTGGCATCGGCGGTTACCCTGGCATCGGCGGTTACAACCCTTACGAGCAGCAAATCCGCGCGCAAGGCAACCAAACTGGCTTGGGCATTCAATACGGACAACTCTCGAACCTGATGCAGAGTACACAACAGCAGATGTACATGCTTCAGTCGGGACAATTCGGCGGAGCAGGTTACGGTTACCCGGGATACACAGGTTACGGTTATCCGGGATATGGCTCAGGCATCGGCGGCTACGGCGGAATCGGCTTCCAGTTCGGCGGCGGATTCGGATCGTACAACCCTTACCAGTATTCGACGTATCCATCTTCGTACATGTACTCACCAAGCATCTCGCCAACAGGCACGATGGTGCCACCGACAGGAACGACGGTTCCAACCCGCACTCGCTAATCACGAGTTCAATCGGCGATCAAAGAGGCGGCCTTCGGGCAGCCTCTTTTTTTTTTGCGATCGACTACTTTGAAAAGCCCGATCGATGAGTGGGCCCTGAACTCTGCTGCTGATGATTGGCGATCGCGTACGCCGCACCCGCCAGGACCGCGCCGCCGATCACGTAGAGCCACGTTCGATCGCGAGGCTCCACGGAAGCCGGCATCGAAAGCGGCGCAGCTGTCACCAATCTCGCTTCATCAAGAATCGAAGTCAGGCCCTGTTTACAACCGCTGCCGGCGAAGAGTTCGACGCCGGAGGGAAGAGCATTTCGCGAGCGCAACTTCGCTCTCTCGCAAAGACCTTCGGTCAAAGGCGGAGGCGAGAGCCGCAGCACGCGCAGTTGCGCGGCCGTCATGAACTCCGTGACACTTTCGTGCGAATCGGAGAGTGCCGTGAGTCGGTGCAGGCCCGTCGTAAGTTCAACGTGGTTTTCGGATGCGAGATCGACTCGTCTCCCGTCGATTAAAAGGTATCGAAAATCAGAGAAGGCGTCGGCGAGTTCAATCGTGACCGTTGGGAGGCGCTTCTTCGTCGCTTCGAATTCGTTTAGAAGCGGAGGCGGAAAGATCGTCGCATCAGGAGCTAAATCTCCGTAAAGACGAAGGGCTGATTCGAGCCAGCCGCCTCGCTCCGTGCTGCTCTCCGAGGATTGCGCCATTCTCAAGAAGGCGGCCTGAATGACCTCGCGCTGATCGTTTCTCCAGTCGGCTTTCATCGCGAGTTCCGTGATCGCACGGAAATGAGACCGAGCTGTTTCTAGATCGCCGCTCAGCCACGCGCGCTGGGCTCTCTCAAGTTTCGATTTCAGCATCTGATCAGAGTCGCTACCAGGGCGAGTCGAATCGAGATAATCAGACAAAAGCAGTTTGTCTTTTTGGGTCGCGTAAGTCCGCGCCTCTGCAGTCGGAACTCCCGGAGTCGTCACCACCGCGCCTTTTACGACAGGCGAAAGCGCGTACGCCGACGGTATGATCAAAAACAGAAAGCTAATGAAACTAAAAAGCATGAGGACCCTCCACAATCACACGAGATGCCCGGCGCCGTACCGGTCGCTCGTCCGCTTTTACAAGTTTTGAGCCGGACTTCTTCGGGTTCTGAACGACGACAGTGACCTCTCCCGAAACCGCGACGATTTTTTGAGACTCATTCTCCGGAACGAGGACAGCAAAATGATTCGGGTTGAGAGGCGCTCGAAGGATTTTTACGTCATCCGCAATCTTCACCGATCTTTCTCTCGAATCGATCGGGGCCGCATACAGATCAACGACCCCGAAGGCTCCCAAGATCGAATCTAAAGAATCAAAATTAGTGACCTCGATTGGAACGAGCACGTAACCCTCTGGAATGTACGTTGCCGCCTCTTCAACGGTTTGAGGTTCAGGTTTGCGCGTCTCTAGGACCGCGTTTGCACGCTGGTCCCAAATCAGCGCGACGACACCCGCAGCCAGACAGAGACTTATTGCGAGCCAGAGATGATTTCGTTTTTCAGGAAGTAGAATTCGCAGCATGTTTTTCATCGACGTCTCTCGCTCTGAAAACGGAATCGGTGTTGGCGTTCGGCGCGCTCGCCATTTTCGGTGATGCCGATCGCAATCAAGAAGAGCCCGGTGAACACCATCACCAAGAAAAGCATCTCAACCATCATCTGACCTGATTCAGTGTTTCGACCCACGTGTTCTCCTTTTTTGCGATCGTGGCTTGGCAGTGACTGCTGACCGTGAGTTTTCTGCCGGGAAGTAATTCGCGAAGCCAGGAGGGCAACAGCGATGCCACATCAACTGTGACATCGAGATCGACGACCTGGTCTTTTTCGAAAGTAGGGGCGGGTTCGTAATCAGGCGTGAGATCGCCCTTTGGCGACGCCGTCACGTTGAACACGCCCGTTCGCGAGCTCGTGCGCGTACTGAGTCGCGATCCGCGGTTCTCAGTCGCGACGGCTGACATCACGGCCGCTCGCGCGCGCGTAGCCGCAAAGAGTGAGGCTCGCTTACCTCTCAAAATCAGATCGGTTTGTTCTACCGATAATTCGGCTCTCAGCACTTGGACGGTCGCGACCCAGGCTTGAGCCGCCGCAAGTGCCGCAGGGCCCGCGACAGGAACAGCCGCGCCGGCTCGAGCGAGCTTCAATGCGCGATCGGCTTGCTTTTTTTGGTTGCGAAGGGAGCGTGCGCGCCGATTGAGTTTCATGAGCTTTTTGAGAGCGTCGGCAGCTTCTCTCTGCGACCCAAGCACACTCACGCGGCACTCGTGTTTCAAGTGAGCATCGGCCTTGAACGCAAGTGCTGCCGCACCGATCGCGGCCAAGACGCTCAACAAAAAAGGCAGAAGCACCAAAAGGCCGACGACTCCAAATCCGTTTTGATTTTTCATCGCACTTTTTTTCCTAGAAGCGGAATCGAACGAACGTCATCAAAAGCCAGCACGACTCCATCGATCAGATGCCAACGAAGTTCAGTTTTGACGCTCGTTCGATTCCTGGAGACTGTCACTCGTTCGAGACGACCGATCGGAAGCGCGGTGTGCGTCGTTTTACGCAAAGTCGCTTCGCATTCGCTAGCTGGTGCGGATGTCGAAAGACAAATCGACGACTCATAAGCAGCGTGTTTCAGCCACTGATGAGCGAACGATGCGTAAGTCACAGTCGCGCCTGCCGTCACCGCAACAACGGCGAACGCGAGTGTGCCAAGCGATTCAACGAGAGCGAACCCGCGTTGATCGCGCATTACTTTTTACTTCCTGAATCAGCGACGCCTTCCATGAAGTTGCCGAGATCACGCCGTTGGTAAGACGTCTTAGTCACGTTTGGATCTGCGGGTTTCTCCTGTTTGCCCTGGAGCGCGTTGG
>CAJYIL010000516.1 GCA_913774795.1 Pseudobdellovibrionaceae bacterium | reverse complement strand
CGAAATCAGTGTGAAGGCTGCCGGAAGTTTCACTGAGATATCAGTTCGCGATTTCGGTTGCGGGATACCCAAAGACATTCAAGGTCGAATTTTCGAATCGGGTTTTACTTCCAAAGAAAATAAGGGAACAGGATTGGGCTTGTTTGTCATAAAGCAGGTCTGTGCACAGTACGGTGGGAAGATCTCTGTCGACTCTGCGCCAGATATGGGCGCGCGATTTACGATTCTTCTCCCGCGAGCGAGGGACTATGAGTTACAGAATTCTATTGGTTGATGACGACGAGACGAATCTCGTTTTCACAAAAAGACTTCTTTCCACTAATGGCTACGCAGTTTTCACGGCGACAAGCGCTGATGAGGCCATCGGCATTCTTGAGCGATCAAAGAGCGACTTCGCTCTCGTTCTTCTGGACCATCATATGCCTGGTAAAAACGCGGATGTCGCAATCAAAGAGATCAAACAGAAAAACCCGAATCAACAGGTCGTGGTTTTCTCGATGGATGACACGCGTGAAACAATGCGTGAAGATTTTAAAGCAGGCGCCTGCGACTTCCTCTATAAAAACGCAGATAACGAAGCCCTCTTGGGTGCTATCGCTAACTTCTGCGAGAAATATGAATCTGATTATAGAACGATTCGCTCTGCTGACTTCTCAAGAGACGAGCGAAGTGCCTTCATACGCCAAACTGGGATGATTGGAGTTTCAAACGAGCTCTTCGAGCTTTCACAAAAAGTCCGTCGAGTCGCGAAAAGCCAGGCGTCGATTTTGATCAATGGTGAGAGCGGCACCGGGAAAGAGCTAGTCGCTCGCGCAATCCACTCACACAGTCCGCGCTCAAATCAACCCTTCGTAGCGCTAAATGTCGCAGCCGTGTCATCGACGCTTTTGGATTCAATTCTCTTCGGCCACAAGCGCGGCTCTTTTACGGGGGCAGTGGCAGATCACCCAGGGAAATTTAAACAAGCCGACGGCGGAACACTTTTTCTCGACGAAATAGGAGATCTAAAACCAGAACTTCAGGTAAAGCTTCTTCGAGTTCTTCAAGAACGCTCAATTACGCCAGTAGGATCAACGAAGGATGTTCCGGTAGATGTCCGAATCGTTACAGCAACCCATAAAGATCTTAAAGCGCTAGTTGATCAGGGTCTCTTCCGAGAAGACCTTCTATACCGTATCAACACGGTAACGATTGAAACTCTGCCGCTTCGAGAACGCCAAGATGACATCGAGCCCCTAGTTGCGTACTTCGCGCAAGAGATCTCGAAAGAAAATCGATTCGAGAAGTCCTTCAATCGGCGCTGCCTCGAAGTTCTTAAGGAGCAGCCGTGGCGTGGGAACGTGAGGGAGCTTCGCTCATTCATCGAGCGACATCTGATCGAGCTCGAAGTTAAGGAGATCTTGCCAGAGCATCTGACGAGCTTATCGTCGAATTCCAAAGAACTTTCAGATCCAGTCACAATGCAGGAAATCGATGACCACATTGTCGATGTAAAACGCGAATTCATTCGCAAGGCTTTAAACGAGACGACATCGAAAGCCGAAGCCGCGCGAAGATTGGGAGTTGCTCCCAATCGACTTCATTACTTCTTGGAGAAGTTGGGGCTGAGAGCCGAATCCTAATCGGCAGCTGCTCGTTAGCCTGATCAGCAACAGGCGTCTTTCAATTCGCGCCTATGAATTCTTGATCGGCGGCAGGGGCTGTTGCAAAGAAGAGATTCGCACGGCGTGTGGTGTGCCGTGCGAATTCAATTTTAAAACCGAGTGTTTTCGATACAGCCAGGTGGACAACCCGCGATCTACCTGATCGCAAATATAAACGGTTTTGAGAAAAATCCGCCGCCGCATTTTGGTGTAGAGCCAATCGGTGGCGCTTCCGACGGTCGCGTTGACGATCATTTCATTTTCAGCAGAACACCGCAAATTAGATCGACTCTCGCAGATCGCTCGGCGCCGCTCGGGTGAATGAGCATTTTCGAATGCGCCGCTTCAGATTGCTTACTTTCCAGATCTCGTGAAACAGAAGACTCTCGGCTTGGTTATCACTATCGACTTTGCGGGAAGCAACCAGCTCTCTCGGACTTTCGAGAGAGCTATAGTCTGAGCGGCCTAAGCTTATTTTTCGACGCGAACTTTGATGAAATTATCTGGCTGAACACAATCGTAAATCAAATTCTCTTCCGCGCCTGAAAGCGAAACATATCTCGGCATCAGGAAATTTCCCGAGACTTGATCTTTTCTCTTTGCGAAGAAGTTGAAAACTCGAGCCGAACGGCTTGCGAGGTTGATCGTGAACTCAGTCGGAAAAGAAGTGATGCGACTGGTGTCCAACTTCAGCGTTACTCGGTCATTTTCATCAGGATAAAGCCAGCTGCTCTGGCCGCCGAGTGCGACTTCATCTAATCCGCCGAACGCAGCGGCTTGCCCCATTTCATACGGTGTGGCGTTGAACTTCTTCTCGACTACGGTGACTACTTGCTCTGCTGGATCGGTCGCTCCGATCATGAGGCTGCAGAACATGTACGGCGGCAGGTAAGCGTCCTTCGGGATTTTCGAGTAAGGCATTGAAATATCGAATCCCGTTGCGCTAGCTGGCACCCACTTCTCGCCGTTAACTCGCTTAGAGAAATTCTTGGAAAGCTGAAGCGTGATAGCCTCGCCATCTTTCACAACATAAACTCCATTGATCTTCTGGGCGTTGATGATCGAAGCCGAAGGTAACGGAGCCGATTTAGCAGAAGCATTCTGAAACACTAAGAGCGACGAACTAATAGACAACAAGGTCATAATCACAATTTTCATTACTCAACTCCAATTATATTCGAAAGGTTTGAACGTCGGCTTTACCAGCAAGAAAAGTACCGAGGTGGCTCTTTGCTACCTTTGGTTACAGCCTTCAGCATTAAAGTGCCGGCCCTGCGGACGGTAATTGTCAGCAAGTCGTCGACCTGCACGAACTCAGGCGAAATCTGAAGTCGTGGATGTCTAGCCAGATCGATCTTCTTCCAGATATTTGCGTATTCGGTCGTGTTATCGCCAGACGCTCGTCCATCGGTATGGTTATCTACTAAAGCCAAGTACATCATGCGGCTTCTTACGAGCGGTCCACGGTTCCAGTTAACGGCGACACTATTCAGTGTGGGCACCACTCCTTTTTTAGGTGAATCGGGATCCGATGCGATGACCGCAGTGCATACGAAGCTTGTGTGCAGTTCTGGGTAACACGGATCGTAAGACAACCAAGTTGGTTCAGCATCGGGGTTACAGATTTCGGTAATTTCCGATGGGCGATCGAGCTTCGTTAAAAAATCTGAAACGGTCGCAGGCTTTCCGTTGTCGAATGCTTGCTTGAAGCTCCTGTAAAGAGTCCCGGCAGAGGCTGATTGACCAGCGATAAGGAACGAGAGAATCGCTACACTCGCTTTGCTCATTGAGAAGGTCATTATTTTATCTCCTTGTTTTGTTTGCGAGGAGGCAGCTGAATGCAGTCTCCAAATCCGTTGATTGAGACGCGTGGTAATGCGACGTAGTTTCCGATGATCTTGACGGTGAACTCCAAATTCATGACCGCGCCATCCGGGCCGCACTGCTCGGCTATCATTCGCTTTGCATAGCCGACCTGCCCATCAATGAATGACGTGATGTCGTCTTGCGAAAACTGTTGAGACTTGCTCTCGAATTTAATGACGTTTGCTTGTGCTACAGCGCTTGTCGCTAACAACGTCGCAAATATAAATGCTTTCATGTCCAACTCCTCGTTACGTGTTCGGGAGTAAACTAATCACACACATGACGCGACGCTACAAAATGCGTTTTAAAGTGCAACCCGGATTGGGTTACAAAACTGGATCGGTATTTGAATCTCAACAATATCGATGGTACTTCCAAAACCGAAAAAACCACACGAACTGCTCAATAAGGCTCTCAGCTCGAAGCTGGAGATTCAGAGTGGATATTCTCAGCGAGCGTTGGCTCGGGACCTAGGCGTATCTTCGGCATTCATAACTAAAATTTTCACGGGCCAGAGGCCGATACCTGTCAGTCGACTTAAGAAGCTTTGTCGGTTGTTAGGGATGGACCCAACTGCGGAGGCCGCACTTTTACGCTCAATTGTTTTTTACTCGCTACCTAACGACGAACTCAGAAATTTAGCTCTTTCGTCGTCATTGGAGAAGTTTTCCACTTTCGATGAGAAACGAGTCTCTCACCGCAAACTGAGCGTTCTCAATCGCTGGTACAATCTTGCGATACTCAACTTACTGAGTTGTGAAATCGAAGCCTCTCCAAAAGTGATCGCCCGAAAACTGAATTTGCCATTGTCAGAGGTTGAACAATCTTTAGAAAGTTTAAAGAAGCTAGAGCTTGCTGTGGAACAAGATGGCATTTGGACAAAGGCGATCGAACACGGCTTTATTCCGACAACAAAGTCACAAGCTGAGGTACGCGACTTCCACCGCGAGATGATTAAGAAAGCTTACGCCGAGCTCGCACGGACGAACGAGCAAGCGTTTAAGGAGCGAATCATTACCGGCTTCACCATTTCCTGTGACTTAGACAAAGTCGAAATCGCGAAGCGAATGGTCTTCGACTTCCTTAAAGAAGTCTCCGATACGCTATCCAGCGGCAATTGTACTGACGTCTATCAATGCAACGTACAGCTTTTCCCTCTCACAAAGACAGGACAGCACACATGAACCTATTCGTTGTAGCGGCGCTAACGTTTTTGATGAGTCAGCATTCAAACGCGCAAACTCTCGTAAACCCAAACTGTACGGTCACGATGCAGAGACAAGCTCTTGAAGAAATAAACGCCATCGAGGCACAAGGATGGCGCGAAGTTTCTGGCTTAAAGTTAGCCGAAATCAAGAAGATGATTTTGAGCAAGTCATACTGGATCGACTGCGACCCAACCGCGATCGTGGTTGAAGAAGACAGACAAACTGCATTCAACTTCGCAGATCAGGGCATTCACCTGAACATGATTAACTTTGAGAAGCATCAGAAGGAAACTCAGAACTTAATCCTCATTCACGAAATTTTAGGTGTTCATAAAGTCGATGATCGAAAGTTCCAGGTGACGGGTCCGTTGAGTTTGATGAGAGAAACTAAGTTCACTAAAGACAGCCTTCTCAACACTCTACCCAAGACTGCAAAAAAGGGCGGATCCGATGGCGTCGGAGGCGGCGGTGATGGAATCGAGCTTGAGATAAAGCGAGATATCGCAAGAGAATTGCTTCCGCTCTATTCGAAGCTCGGAAAGAATGCTGCTCTTTATGCGAACGAGCTTTTTCAAGTTCGCGTCCGCCTCTTGCGATCTGGGAAATCAAAGCTGGCGACAGTCAGGCTTGTCCTTGATCGTAACGGGTTCAAAGAGGTTGAGGTCGGCATTGGGCATTCGTTTACGAACAATGGATTTTGGGAGCTCGCTTTAGCAGTGAATAAAGCTGTGCTCTACAACGTCTTTCAGCGCCAGGGGCTCTAGCAACCTTGATCCGCCAAGACTTCCGCAGTCATCTGACTTCGCCTTCTAGTCGGAGGCTGTCAGATGAGTGCCCGTTTTGAAACAAAGATTTGGTCTAAGCGATTTTGATTAGTGGCGCTCGCTCTACAGAGCGCCGTTTTGTCGGGAATCAAGTGTCACCTGACCGTGGCTATTTAACTGCAGAAAGGGTCGAGACGCAGCTGAGTACGGTCATGCGCGGGGACGTCATCGTCAAACTCGCATCATCGGTTCCGCTAGCGGTCGTATTTCCAGAATTCGAATAAGAATAGACGGTAACCGAATTCTCATGAGGCGCTCGTTGCGCCGCCAAGCTCTCACCGGACTGATTCGTAAAGTTCAAAGTAATGATATCGTCTGACTGAGCTGTTTTAACGCTGAAAATGCCCTGTTTTTCTTCAACGGCGAGAGTTCGCGACTTACCTGTTGACGATGACTGGGCAACCGCGTTGGTCAACTTAAGCGCTTGGAAATTCGGGACATCGCCGTCCATCCCAGAACCGATTTCCGTCGCCTTGCAAATAAATGCTGCCTTGTTTGCCGCGAAGGCGTTCGTTGTCAGGGCTACTAAAAGAGTGATCGAGAGGCTAATTGCAATTTTCATTATCGACTCCTGTTTATTCGCAAACATTTACGG
>CAJYIL010000515.1 GCA_913774795.1 Pseudobdellovibrionaceae bacterium | reverse complement strand
ACTCCAGCTGGTAGCGCTCGACGAATTCTGAATTTACGGTATTGCTCGCCACCTCTTGATTCTGACGGAGTTTCGAGGAGAAACGCAAGAGAGTTAGGGCCCTTGCGCGGGCGGGTCTTCGCGCTTGAAATCGCTCGGGAGAAGGGTTTCAATGCCCAAAGAAGCATGAAAGTTTTAGGCATCGACCCAGGCAGCCAAGTCACCGGATTTGGCCTCATCGAAGTAAAGGCTGACGGTTCGATGAACCATGTCACGCACGGGGTCATCGCACCTCCGGCTTCGCTCGACTTCTACGAACGCCTCGCCATCATCGGCGGCGAAATTGAAACCTTGATCGAAAAGGTTCAGCCTGACATCGTCGTCGTCGAGCGCATCTTTCTGGGCAAAAACGCAGACTCAGCTTTCAAGCTGGGGCATGTGCGCGGAGTCGCGGTGGCGGCCGCTTTGAAAGCCGGTTGTCAGTTTGTCGAGTACGCCGCTCGCGCGGTGAAGAAGGGTGTGACGGGTCACGGGGCTGCGTCCAAAGAGCAAGTGCAGGTGATTCTCTACGCGGCTTTGGGTCTTCGCGGAGTGCCGGCAAAGCTGGATGCGAGCGACGCTCTCGCACTCGCATTTTATCACGGGCGTAACGTCGATGTCGTTCGCTCGGTTCGGATCGTGGAGACAGATTTATGATCGGATTTCTCGCGGGTCGAATCATCGACCGACACGAAGAAGGTTGCGTCCTTGATGTCAACGGCGTGGGTTACGAACTCTCTTGTTCGGTGACGACTCTCGATGACACGTTGGCGTCTGACGACGTTCGTTTGTGGGTGCACACCGCCGTTCGTGAAGACGCGATCACGCTCTACGGTTTTTCGTCTCTGGTCGAAAAACAGATGTTTCTTTCTCTGCTGAAAGTGAACGGCGTCGGTCCGAAAATGGCGGTCAAGATTTTGTCGGCCGCGCCGACAGACCACCTCTCGCAAATGATCGAAGCGGGCGACGTGAAAGCGTTGTCAGGATTGCCAAAGGTCGGAAAAAAGACCGCCGAACAATTAATTCTGTCTTTAAAAGGGAAGCTCGTTGTTTCGGCCGAACCAGCTCCGCTGAAGAAAAAAGCGGCGGGCGTCGTCGCTCCTCGTTTCACGGGCGCTCGTGCCGACGTCTTGTCGGCTCTCGTGAATCTCGGATTTCGTTTGCCGGATGCCGAGCGAGTCGTCGGCGATTTGCCAGAAGATGTCGATGTGCAAACCGGTGTACGCTCCGGGCTTCAGGCCCTCTCGGGAGGTTTCTAAATGGAAATCGAAAAAAAGAAAAAGCCTCGGGGTTCTTACACGACGGAGTTTGCGGTGGGTTCGAGTTCAGACGATACTGATGAGCTTGATCGAGCGCTGAGCGGCAGCCCGGCGCCGAAAGCAGCTCGATCGGATCGCTCGATGGTTCAAGGTAAGAAGAACGAAGGCGATTCATGGGAGTTGTCTCTCCGCCCACAAAACTTCGATGAGTTTCCCGGTCAGCAAAAAGTCAAAGAGAAGCTCAAAGTTTTCGTTGAAGCGGCCAAGTCACGCGGCGAATCTCTCGATCACATTTTGCTCTCGGGCCCTCCGGGACTCGGTAAGACGACTTTATCGACCATCATCGCGAACACGATGGGTGTCGACATTCGTACAACCTCGGGCCCGGCTCTCGATAAGAAGGGTGATCTTGCGGCGATCTTAACGGGTCTCAAGCCTCACTCCGTTTTATTCATCGATGAAATTCATCGTCTCTCGACGACGATCGAAGAATATCTCTACAGCGCGATGGAAGACTTCTACATCGACATCGTGACCGGCGAAGGCCTAGGCGCGCGCTCGATGAAGTTTCAACTGGCCCCCTTTACGCTGATCGGTGCAACGACTCGCGCAGGTCTTTTGAATGCGCCTTTCCGCGACCGCTTCGGCATTCAAGAGCGTCTCTCATTTTACGATAAGCAAACGCTCGCGGCGATTCTCACGCGATCCGCGGGCCTCCTTGGCACCGCGATCGTTCCCGAGGGCGCACTTGAAATCGCAAAACGCTCACGCGGAACTCCGCGAATCGCCAATCGTCTATTGAAGCGGGTACGTGATTACGCACAGGTGCGAGGTAACGGCGTGATCGATGCGGAGCTCGCGGCGTACGCCCTCGATCAACTCGAAGTCGATCACTTGGGTCTCGACGATATGGATCGCCGAATTCTCACGTTGATCGATGAAAAATTTAACGGCGGGCCTGTCGGCATTGAAACATTGTCGGCCGCGCTCTCCGAAGAAAAAGACACGCTCGAAGAAGTCTATGAGCCGTTCTTGATTCAAGAAGGTCTTCTTCAAAAAACGCCGCGCGGCCGGATGATCACCGATCTCGCGAAAAAGCATCTTCGCTCTTAGAGCTTAAGGTACTTTCGAATCTCGTCGTCGGGAACAAGTTCGCCTGCGCGAAAATCCATGATTTTTCGGCGTACGGGATTGGCGAAGTAAGTCAGATGAACGAGCAAACCAAAGCTGTCTGAGATTTCCATCGCCGAAATTTTGAACCCGGCTTTCAGTTTCGCGATCAGGATCGCAGAATTCACAGCCGTGTGTCGGCTGTAAATAATTTGAAAGCCGGCTTGCGAGACTCGCTCGACCATCGTGTTCATCAATGAGGTGTAAAGACCTTTGCGTCGATGATCGGGAAGAATCGCCGAGTTAACCATATAGAACTTTTCGGCCGACTCTTGTCGACCGAAGCTCCAGCCAACGAGTTTTTCGTTAAAATAAAGTCCGAGGTTGAGTGTATAGGCATCCGCCATTTGCTTGTGAAGCTCGCTCAGCGCCTGCATCTCCGGCTGCGAGAGTGCATCCCGGAAATTAAAATTGAGCGTGTGGCCGAAGAGTTCGCCGCGAAGGCGAGCAAATTCAGGAAAGAACTCATCGTTTGAGAGCGTGCGGATCTCGTAGCCATCGGTGAGCGTCATGCTTCTTGAGCATGACGTCTCCGAGTTAGCTACGTCAACGAACGACCGGAATCACGAGATTCGTCTGAGAAAAGTTTAAGCCTCGAAAGGTGTGCGCTTAGAGAAAGCGCGGGCGAGCGACGTGAAGCTGCTGCCGAGTTTGCGGAAAGCTGAGACTGCGGCATCCGGAGTCAGCGCTTCGATCTCGAATTTTTCAGGAGCGTGCAGACCGCGTTTGAGGAGTTCCTCCGTGCACGCGACGAAGTTGTCGGGGAAACGCGAGCGATTCACGCGCTGGTATCCATAGATCAAGTCGTTATCGTTCATGGTTGAGAAATCGATTGTGCTCGGCATGATGAAACCCCCTCAGTCTCGTCGTTGTCGTTGTCGTTGTCGCGGCGGCCGGGTGAGTTAGCGTGCTCACGGCTCCGGATCTTTGAGTCGCCTTACGGCTCCGTGCAAAAATACTCTGTTTTCGAGTAATAGCTCCGGTCTCCGGTCAGAGTACAGCGCTTATAGTAAAACATGAACTCGTTCGGATCTCGGACCTTCATACGTTTGTTGAAACTGAAACCATCTGCGCCGTACGAGGCGGGATCCGCGTTCGAAGTTTCGTAAGGATACGGTGGTTCGCTTCCTAAGCGGGTTCCGTCGTCGGTTGCGCAGGCGGAAAGCAGTGAGAGACAGAGAGATGCTGCGAAAATTAAAAATTTAGAGTGCGTCTGTTCGCGAGGGGCATCAGAGGTGTTCGTCATTGCGCTCACTATAGCGGCCTTTTTCGCACAGGCCAGCGTGGTTCTTTCACCACACTCGAGTGAGGACACGAAGGTTAGCCCTTGGG
>CAJYIL010000514.1 GCA_913774795.1 Pseudobdellovibrionaceae bacterium | reverse complement strand
GCGAGTGATCGCCTACGCCAACGCGATCACGCCTGACAAATTCACACGCATGTCCGACCGGGTGAATTCGCAGATCGACATCTGGCGCGAGTATTTCAAGCAGTTTCCGGATGACGAACCGAAGATGCAATTTTTAATCTCTCGTCTCATGACCGACGTGTGCGTGAAGGTCGATGGGGAAGACGAGTGCGGAGTGGGTTTGGTCGACAACCTGGTTGGCGGCTATCTCGGCTGGCACGACGAGTGGCCCAAGCTTCACACGTGGTTCGGAAAGCTCGTGGTCAACGGGACGCTCAATCAAGACGCGCTTCAGGATTTGGCCAACCTGGATCTTTCGCCTTGGTCGTACGCGCGTTCTCGCTCTCTCAACGGCGTGAATTACTTCGACCGTGATGTGCTTTTCTTTAATGGCGACAACTGCTTGTTGGCTCGGGCGAAAGCGCCGACAGCCTTCGATTTCGATCGCACGTTGAACGAATGTTCGAGCGCGATTCAGATGAAGTACTCATCAAAGGCGGCCGATCGAGTCGAGGCTTATTTCGCCGGTGCCAAAGATCCGGTCACGCTTGAGGCCTTCGCCGCTGCTCTTCGCGGAAAACCCAAAACTTGGTTCTATCTTTACTCCGCCGATCTTGACCCGTACGTGCCGTCGCGCAGTTTCGCGGCCGAAGTGTCTGCGGTGGGTGAACTCCTGACTTACAAGAACTTTACCGATGTTGGTCACGACGGCTTCTATTCAAAGCGCGAAGTGCTCGAGGATCTGTTGCGCTAGTTATTCCGCGTAGGGGGTCGCCATCGGCTGCGGTGCGGGAGCTTGTCCTGTTTTGAAGAGGAGCTCGACCGGATCGATGACTTTGGCGCTGTCTTTTTCAGGAACGCCGTATGCCTGAAGTTCTTCGGCCGTGAACAGGCGGGCTTGCACGCCCTCTGGCCACTTGAAATCGACGGGCGCCATCGTCGACGCGTATGATTTCATGTATTGCGTCCAGATGGGAAGAGCGCCGGAGCTGCCAGTCAGCTTGTGAGAAGTGTTGTCATCGTAGCCGACCCACACGATTGCGACGTGCGCGGGCGTGAAGCCCGCAAACCAAGCGTCTTTTTGATCATTGGTTGTTCCTGACTTACCGGCCGCAGGGTTGATAAACCCGTTCAATTTAGCCGCGCGGCCCGTGCCGGAGTTCATCGTTTGTTTCATCGTGCCGATGAGTTCGGCGGTCGCGTCTTGCGCGACGACCTGCTCATGCGTCGTATTGAATTTGAAAAGCTCTTTGCCGGTGAGATCGGTGACCTGAGAGATCATCGTCAGCGGCGTCTTTTGGCCAAAACGTGCAAGAGTCGAGTACGATTCAAGCAATTCGAGAGGCCCGATTTCAAAGGCGCCTAAGAAGACTGACGGGTAGGGTTGAAGCTTCGACGTAACTCCCACTCGCTTAGCGGTCTCAAGAACATTCGAAACTCCGACGGCCATCCCGAGATTCACGGTGGCCGCGTTCAGAGATTCTTTGAGCGCGTAGTACATCGGAACTTGGCCGTTGTATTTGCCGTCGAAGTTTTTTGGCGTCCATGTTTGGCCGTCGAACTTGTGAGTTGTGGGTTCGTCGGCCAGCGGAGTGAGCGGCGTATACTGTTCGCCTTGTGGCGTGAGTGATTCGTAAGCCGTCAAGAAAACGAACGGCTTCATGACCGAACCAACCTGCCGATGCGAATCGGTCGCGCGGTTATATTGAGTCGCGGTGAATCCTCGTCCTCCGACCAAGGCTTGAATGTGACCTGATTCGGGATCGGCGCTGACGAGCACCGCTTCGAGAGACTTTTTCGTCGTCTCTTTGATTTTCATGATCGTCTTGTTCGTAGTCTCGAGCTTCGTGAGGCCTTGTCTGACCGCTTGTTGAGCCGCCTCTTGCGCTCTTACGTTAAGAGTCGTGTAGACGCGAGCACCGTCGTCGAGCGCGATTTTTTGCGTATCGAGTTCGCGGCGAACGGCTTGAACAAAATACGGCGCGGGCTCGGTGAGGCTTCTTTGCGGCCTCGTGGGGAGCGGAAACGCATTCGCTTCTTTTTGCTTAGTCTCGTCGATGTAATTGAGCTCCGTCATACGATCGAGAACTTTCGCGCGTCTCTTCACTGCGCGATCTGGATGCTTGAGTGGATCGTACACGCCGGGCCCGTTCAGAATTCCCGCAAGGAGCGCGCACTCCGGGAGATTGAGATCACGGAGAGGTTTGCCGAAGTAATGCTGAGAGCCTGCGGCGAAGCCGCGCACTTCGAACGGACCATTTTGCCCCATGTAAATGAGATTGATGTACGTCTCGAGGATGTCATCTTTCGAAATGTGATCTTCGACGAGAAATGCGAGAACGATCTCTTTGAGTTTTCGCTTGAGCGTTCTCTCTGGCGTCAGGAAATAGTTTTTCACTAGCTGCTGGGTCAGAGTACTTCCGCCTTGGGCCGTGTGGCCCGAGCGCAAGTTCGTGATGAAGGCGCGCAAGAGCCCCGTGAAGCTGATCGCCGAGTGCTCGTAAAAGTGAGCGTCTTCGACCGCGATGAGGGCGTTGAGGCAAAGGGGTGGAACTTCGCCAGAGGAGATCGAAACGATGTTTCTTAAAACCGGAGTGTCGCCGTAATATTGTGCGAACATTTCGGGTTCGACCGTGGCGTTCGGAAGAGTTTGTCTTGTATCGCGGTCGTAAATTCCGATGACGATGCCGTCTTGAGCGACCGCGACGATCTCACCTCGTCCATCGGTCGAGCCTCGGTTGACGAAGACGACGCATCTCGCGATCGACTCGGCTCCGTAAGTCGTGCCTTTGTTCTGTTGAAGCGATTGATCGAGGCTTGGATCAGTGGGCTGAGAGGTGAGACCAAGAGTGCTGCGGCATTCGTCACCGGTCCATGACGAGTAATCGCCCGGAGACATCGACTGCTGAGAAGTCCGCTTGGTGTAGGACTTGCGGACAAAAAGTTGCTCGAGGTCGGCTGCTGGAAATCGGTCGCCGGGCGCGATCGTCTCGGGTGCGGAGTAAAATTCGAGGGGCGGAGCAAAGCGTTTCTCGGCAAAGCGTCTGCCGACTTCTTGATCGAGCGAGTACACCCAAATCCCGAGGGCAACCACACCGAGCGTCACGGCGGCGGCAAGCGCGATGAGGGTGTATTTGACGGCGGGCTTCGCGAAAAACTCTCGGATGCGATTCATGTTTGAGAGTGTGGCGAGTTTGGAGCGCGTTGTCTATGAAAGCACGCCCTCATTGACCTTTGTGCCGCGCTCGCGCTTACTCTTCGGGTTCAAACGAGGATACAGTCGCATGGCGAAAAAATCAGTGAAGAAGACGGTGAAGAAGTCGGCCCCGAAATCCGCGAAGGCGAAACCTGCTGTAAAGACGAAAGCGAAACCAGCGGCAAAGTCGGCAGTGAAAGCGTCAGCTAAAAAAGCGGGCGGCTCGAAGTCAGCGGCTCCTGCGAAGAAGCCTGCATCGAAAGCATCGGGCAAGGCGAAAAGCAGTAGCGCAGGCAAAACAGCAGCGAAACTCGCGGGCGCCGTTGCGGCCGTCGGCGCGATCGCAGGAGTCGCGATCGGCAAAGTCAAAGTCGCAAGCCAATCGAAGACCGACGTCAGCAGCTTTTTTTCTCCGCTCGACGACCGCATCCTCATCGAAGCGGTCAAAACCGAACTCCGCACGGCGGGCGGGCTCTTCATTCCTGATACGGTTACAGACGAATCGGGTCCAAAAGAAGGTCTCGTCTTAGCCGTCGGCCCCGGTCATCGCAGCAAGAAGGGTCGCGTGCGCCCGCTCGACGTGAAGATCGGCGACACGGTCGTCTTCGAGGCGTACCAAGGCAGCCCACTCAAGATCGGAGACCGCGAGGTCACCATGCTTCGCGAGAGCGAACTTTTGGGCGTCAAAAACGATTAAAAGGGCTCTGGGCACGGGTTTCCCGGCCCAAGGTCGACGAAATGTATTGTAATGTATGGCAACGTAATGTTTTGATTGACGGGAGCAAACGGGCATCCCAGTCTTCGAAACGAACGAGAGAGGAACTGTAAATGCGCGCATCTTTTATCGTCGCGGCGACTGCTTGTTTGGGTTTTGCGACGCTCGCATCGGGAACGGCTCACGCAGCCGACGTCACTTGGGGCGGCACTTACCGCGTTGAAGCGGTCAAGGTTTCGAACCCCGAACTCTCGAGCGCAAAATCGAACAAGTCTTACTTGCTCCACCACTTGGTGCTCGCACCAAAGATCATCGCGGCCGATGGTCTCACGATCTACTCGCGGCTCGACCTCTTTAACAACGCGGGTTTCGGCATCACTCCGACAGGACAAATCAACTCGGTTGCGGGCGATACGTTCGGTTCAGGTCCCGGCGCCGGCGCGGCCACCAACTTCAACGACTCGAACCCCATGTCGCGCACTCAGCGTGCCGGCATGCTCGCGGTTTCGTCTTTGTATGTCAGCTGGGCGCAAGAGTTCGGTCAATTGATCGTAGGTCGTACTCCGGTCGAATTCGGTCTCGGCCTCGCATTTAACGCCGGCAACGGATTATTCGATCACTTCATCGATACAAAAGACATCGTCGGTTACAAACTCGTTTTCGGTAACCTCTCGGTCTTCCCGATGATCGGCAAAGTGAACGAAGGAAATGTCGGTGACGAAGACGACATCAACGATTACCTCGTCAACATTCAGTACGATAATCCTGAAAGCGATTTGTCTCTCGGCGCGATCTACCAGATGCGAGTCGCGACGTTCGGTGGCAACGATCTTCCTCTCGGTGGCGACATCGGCGGAACAGTTTCGGGAACACCGGCCGCTCCGGTCGTGACTCCACCGACACGAGTTGACGGCAGCAAATCGACTCTCTACGGCATCTACGCAAAACGCACGACAGGCGACTTCCATATCGGCCTCGAAGCCGACGTTCTCTCGGGCGACACGGGTCTCCGCACGGCTGGTGGGCAAGGCGTTGGTTTGAACGGTTTGGGTATCGCCGGTGAAATCGGCTGGCGTCCTCAAGATCGCAAACTCTCAGGCGGTCTCAAAGCCGGTTTCGCCACAGGCGACGATCCAGGAACACCCGATACATTCGAAGGTTTCGCGTTCTCGAAGAACTACGACGTCGCCCTCCTCATGTTCAACCACCCACTCGGTCAGCGCGACTTCTTGCGCACGTCTTCTTGGGGTGGCGGAGCAGGTGCGAACAACCGCAACGCGATCGACAGCGAAGCGATCTCGAACGCGATCTACGTAGCTCCAAGCTTACAGTACACTTCGAATGACAAATTGAGTTTCGGAGGAACGTTTATCTACGGTATCCTCAACAAAGATCCAATCGCAGGCGCGGGCACAGACAAAAACTTGGGATTCGAACTTGATCTCAATGTGACCTGGAAGCCTTACGAGCGTCTCACATGGATCACCGAAGCCGGTGCTCTCTTCCCAGGTGCCGCATGGCAGGGGGGAAGCCTCGGTCTTGAAAAGAGTTTTGCTTACGGATTAGTTACCAAGGCCGCTATCAGCTTCTGACATCTTTGTACGGCATCTTTGAATACAGC
>CAJYIL010000513.1 GCA_913774795.1 Pseudobdellovibrionaceae bacterium | reverse complement strand
GCCGGGACCCAATCTTGGTGCTCCATCAGAGTTCGGCAGAAGGCGCCGAGGACGGCGGCGTCGGGCGCTTTCACCAACATTTGGTATCGATACTGATTGCGGAGTTTGGAGAGCGGAGCTTCAGCGGGCCCAAGCACCTGAACTTTTTCGTACGACTTTCGCGTGTGAAGGAGATCGGCGTAGCGACGGAGTTGTCGTGCGGCGCTCACGACGCGGTCGAGATTCGGGCCGTTGATTCTGAAATTTGCGAGCCGGTAAAAAGGCGGATAATTCGCGGCTTCTCGGAACGCGAGATCGAATTCCGCAAAGCCTGCGTAATCGTGCTTCACCGTATATTCGATCGAAGGGTGATCGGGGTTGTACGTTTGAATGATCACGCGCCCCGCGCCCTCATCGAGGTGGCGGCCCGAGCGGCCCGCGACTTGGGTGAAAAGCTGAAAACTTCGCTCGGAGGCGCGCACATCAGGCAAATTAAAGGCGACGTCAGCCATGACGAGACCCACGAGTGTAAGGCCAGGGAAGTCGAGCCCTTTGGCGATCATTTGGGTGCCGACGAGAATATCGATCTCGCGATACTCGACTGCGCGCACGACCTCTTCGAGTTGTTCGCGAGTTGAGATTTCGTCTCGGTCCATGCGCGCAATGCGCGCGCCCGGAAAAATTTTTTGAAGATCGCGCTCGATCAGTTCGGTGCCGAGCCCCATGGGTTTGGGCTCACCCTCTTTACACTCGGTGCAGTTCTCGTGAAGTGTTTCGTGATAGTCGCAGTAGTGACAGAGGAGATGGTTTTTTCCATGAAGGGTGAGCTTCACTTCGCAGTTTGGGCACGCCGGAATCCAACCGCAATCAGGACAAATCACCGCTTGCGCGACTCCACGACGGTTCAAGAAAAGGGCCGCTTGCTGACCTTTCTCAAGAGTTTCATCGATGGCTTTGTAGAGTGAATCCGAGAGCCAGAACGGGAGTGTGGATCCGCCGTCGATCTTTCTCTCTTCGCGTTCTTCTCTTAAATCGACAACGTCGATCGTCGGCATCGCGCGATCGGCGACCCGTTGTTTGAGCGAGTGAAGTTTGAAACGTCCTTGCTTGGCGTTTTGCCAAGTCTCGAGTGACGGAGTGGCGCTGCCGAGCACGATCGGGCAATCCGAAAACTTTGCGAGCATGATCGCGGCGTCTCGCGCGTGATATTTGAGTTGCTCGTCTTGTTTGAAAGACGATTCGTGTTCTTCGTCGATGACGATCATGCCGAGTTTCGGAAGCGGGCAAAAGAGAGCCGAGCGTGCTCCGATCAAAATTTGTTTTTTGCCTTCGACCATCGCCCACCACTGATTCGTCTTCTCGCGCGGAGTGAGGTGAGAGTGGATGACGGCGACCGCATCTCCCAGACGATTTTTAAATCGATCGACGAGCTGTGGTGTAAGCGAAATTTCGGGGACGAGAACGATGCCTTGTTCGCCGCGCGCGACGACGTCTTCGAGAAGTCGCATGTAGATTTCAGTTTTACCTGAGCCCGTCACTCCGTGAACGAGATGAGTCGCAAACCCTTGATGTGATTCGATGTCGGCGATGACTGTTGCTTGCTCTTGGGTGAGAACAGGCTTCGGTGTTGCGACTTGTTCGCCGACAACTGGAGGCCGTTTGGATTTGCGAGTCTTTTCTTGCTTAGGAAGTGGGGGGAACGTCATCTCGACGACGTGACCGATCGGATGCACGTAATACTTCGCAAGCCACTCGAGCCATTTCAAAAACGGCTCGTGAAGAAGCGGCTTTGTTTCATCAATGCCGGTGATGTCTTTAAGTTTAAACTCCGAGCCCGATGCAGGCTCGATGAGAACGCCGGGCACTTGTCGGCTTTTTCCCAGAGGAACTAGGACAGAGCGACCGCGCGCGAGATGCGAGCGCATCTCATCGGGTGCTCGGTAAGTCAAAGTTGTGGGAAGAGGCGCATCGACGGCGACTTTCCAGAGTTCAGGCGCGGTCACATGACGATGCGGCTCGTGAGGGGCCGTCGACGTCATCATCTAAATCTCGAATAGAACTCTCGGACTTGGGCTTGATCGGGCAGTTTCGCAGCTTTCGCTTCGGTCGGAGTGATCGAGGCCGGATTCAAAGCTGTGGCCGCGGTTTTTGCGTCGACGGCTTTCACCGAAAGAGTACGAATGATCGCGGTGTGATCGTTCCACGTCACAACACGTTGGCTCGGAAAACGCATGGAGCCCGCTTGAGTCGCGTATTGATCAGCCGTCATGTCAGCCTGAGATGGAAAGCGAAGACGACGGAGTTCAAAGGCGTCTTGCGCGATCCAGGCTCCCGCAGGATCTTTTGATGAATCTGGATTTCCCGGCTCACCGAAAACGTAATTCACAACTCCGCCGAAGCGACCCAAGCGAACAAGTGGCTCAGGCTGAACTTCGTTTTTCGCTTGCGCCATCGTGAATCTGGGACGCTCACGCAAAATGGATTGCGGAACAACTTGGGCGCGAATCAAGGCGTTTAAGAAATCGGTCGATGAGCGCGCGTGCGAATAACGTTCGATGAATTCAGAGGGCACCGTCGTCGTTTTCACGTTACCCGCAAAATCAGGCGCCGTTTTTTTACCGTTGTTGTAGACGGCATCGTAGCGAACGGGCTGGCCCGATGCGCTCACCCAGAGACGCATCGATTCGCCGTTTTCGACGATCCAGCGCTCGCGCACGGTCGCGGTGTCGGTGCCCGTGCGGAATTGAATCTCTTGTTCAATGGCGTACGAACCTTTTCCGTTATTGCGCGCCAAGCGGGCCGCGATCGTGCGGCTATGCGGAATGTAGGCGTGTGCTTGGAGAGCCGCGAGGGTCAACAGAAGGAAAAGTTTCATCCGGTCACCATAGCAACAAATCTAAGGCGGGGGAAAGTGCGTTTTGTTTCGAAACGAGACGTCCCAAGAGCGAAAGGTTTGATCAAAATGATCCGATAAGTGTTGTGCGCTACACTCGAAATGACGTGGCGGGGGATCTGATGATTTTGAAGCGAGCGATGAGAGCGATGGCGGCGCCGATTTTGGGGCTGGGCGTTGCCGCGGTGGGGTCGGGATGTACATCTCCGGTTCAAACATCGCAAGAGAGCGTCATCGAGAAGACGGCCAAGACGCTCCCGTTTGCTTACGATGCCGTGCTTGATCAATTCACGCACATGTCGTGCACGAATATGCCAGTTTCGACCGGAACATCGTTCAGCACGAGCGCGTATTTCACGTACCGCATGGGCGCTTACAATCAAGGTGGCCTGACACTGACGGATTCATTCTATACGACATTGAGAAAATTCAAGTTTGATCAACAAGCCGAGATCTTGTCGGCGTCTGACATCAATACGAATACCGTCTTGCAGCTCTCGATGCGCGAGCGTCTCAATTATCAGAACCTCTACTTGCGCACGGGCTCCAACCCGACAGCGAACCAGGATTACTGGAACATGCTGACGACACTGGGCTCGGCGGAAACAGCGCAGACTCTCGTGAATAATCCCGCGGGTTCGCGCGTGAAGTTCTTGAGAAACGGCAACCCAGGGGGCTACCGTTTAGAGGGGTCACTGTATTTCTCGGACAACGCGACGATGGTGCAGGCGACCCGCGCTTTTCTTTCGGGAGGCGCATCGACATCGGGTTTGATCACGATGACTTTCTCGAACGGAGCGACTCAAGCACGCTCGCCCGCTGATGTCTCCGAGACATCGACAGTGAACAAAAGCCGCGTCGTGTACGGGCGTGGGTATGCGCCGAGCTTCGGGCTTCCGAACCTGAGCACGGTGCCGGGAGGTAACCTCTATTCCGGGACGACAAACCCTTATCCCGCAAACGTCGTCACCGCGATGACCGAAACGTCTCTCGACGGCACTCAGCTCAATCCGTCTCCCGATTGGGCGTGCCCCGCGACGCTACAGCTGCGAATCATTCGTGCGGCCGATGTCGGTAAAGCGGGGACACGCTGCGATCGCAAATCGGATCCGGCGAACCCTTCGGTCGAACTCAAACTCCTTCGGAACACTTTAAAAGTCGAAGATTGGTATATCGATCTCGCGAACAACTGCATGATTCCGAAACGCTCGGGGCCTGATTGCTACGGCGCTCGCCAAGACATCGTCTATACGATGGGAGATGCGTGCTCAGCCGACAGTGCAGGCCAATCGAACTGTGTGCAGTACGCGTCGACCTGCTATCGCCGCAACTAAATTTGACCGAGTTTGTTTTTTGCGCTCTCATCGTGGGCGATGAAAGCATTCCTTCTCGTTCTTTTTTTACCGTGTGTTTCGCTGGCGCAAATTTTTACTCCGACGATCGCGAGCGGAACGGGCGGCGCCGGTCGTGCGGCAATCGACGGCGGTGAGTCGGCTTTTATGAATCCGGCGTCGACGGCCCATCTCCGCAACTACTTCGTAGGCCTTCATTACAACCGCGCCGATCACCCGAGCGAAGGCGACTACTCACGTTACGCTTTGCAAATCGGTGACGGGACCGACGGCAATCTCATTCGTGGGGCCGCGACGTACTACAAAAATTCGATCGAGTTTCGCGGCGGAGGTTCTCGCACCGATCAGGATTTCCAGATCGGCGTCGCCGGCTTTGCGGCCTCTTCTTTCGCGATGGGTCTCTCCGCCCATTACCTGCAGCAGTCGGGGCAGGGCCGCGACGACACTCAGATTAATTCGAACTTTGGAGTCATCTGGACACCCGCCGAGCGATTTGGTCTAGCGTTTGTGGCCTACGATTTTGCGCCGGTTTCGCCCGACGTTTATCCAGGGCGCCGGCTGAATTTATCAATGGCTTTAGGCGCCCAGTACGTGGTTTCGGAGTTCTTCCGGGTTCGTGCTGACCTCGTTCGGCCCGATCGCCAGGTTTGGTCGGAGTACCGCCAGAACGTTCAGGTCGGACTTGAATCGCTCTTCGCGAATATGTTCGTCTTTAGAGCGGGTTACGGGGCGATGGAAGTCGACAACCAGTCGGTCGTGACCGCGTCTTTGGGGTACAAGGGCCCCCGTCTTTCGCTCGATTATTCTTTTCAGAAGGACATCCGGAGCGAAGGCAACGTCAGGCACTTTGTTGACTTGTGGTTACCCCTTTGATACTCGACTTGTTCTCATTTGAAGGAGTTTGACCATGGCTTCGAAAACAATCCGTACTGAAAAGCGTCGTGAGCGTAAGGCAGCAGCACGCGGTAAAAAGCGTAAAGCAGCATTGCGCACGAAGGGCTCGACGAAGTCGGCAAAAGCTCTCTTCGGCGATAAGTAATTTCTGATTTCGATTTCGTTTCGATAAGCCGATCCCGATGAGGGGTCGGCTTTTTTTATTCTCGGTTGAGCTGAGCGGGAATGACGTGTGCGTCTCCGACTAACTTAAACTGCATCGGAAGGCGAACGTAGCCTTCTTGTCCTGGGCGATACTTCCATTTCGAGAAAGCTTTCGCCGCCGACTCATCCATTAAGCGTGAACCTGAAGATTGCTCGAGCGTGACGTTCTCGATGTGGCCATCGTTTCTGACGTGTCCGAGGAGGACGGTCGTGCCTTCGCGATTAGCGAGGCGGTCGGGGAGAGGGTAGGTTGCGAGCGGGTTACCTGGCATGGCTTCAAGCGAACGGGCATCGCGGACTTGAGCGCCGAACGGAACGCCGACGCCTTGAAAGCCGCCGCGAGATTGGGTTGTGCCGGAGACGGTAGCTGGCGAACCTTGTGCGCCGAAGCTGTTCGGGAGGCCTTTTGTGTTTGTGGCCTGACCGCGAGTTCCAGTGGTGTTTTGCGTGACGACTGGGGCC
>CAJYIL010000512.1 GCA_913774795.1 Pseudobdellovibrionaceae bacterium | reverse complement strand
CCTATCTCCCGACGATCCGGTCCACCGCGGAGATAAGACCTGGCTCGACCTCGGAGTTCTCGAACACGAATCGAATGGCGAAGCAGGACTGGCGAGTCGCTCGTGGAATCGCTCGTACATCCGGTACGTCTTGGAATCGGACTACGATGACGGATTGAGAATTTACTCGACGTTCAAGGCGTGGTTTCCCTGGAAGACAAGTTTCGATGCGGCCAACGAAGACTTGCTCTTCTACCGCGGGCTCTACGAGATCGAACTGACGTGCGCAGGTCTGCTGGGTGAGCAAAGCGATGTCACGCTGCGGTTGTACTCCGGCGGACCCTCGCACGTGAACCCGTTTGAAGGCGGCCAAGAACTCACCGCTCGATTCGCGATCGGACATGGACGACTTGTGCCGCTCTGGACAATTCAGATTTTCAACGGATACGCTGAAGATCTGCTTCTTTATGATCGGCGCCGCACGATGTTTCGTGCGGGCCTCTCCTACTAACTGATCTTACTGATCTTACTGACTGGTCTTACTGAATATCGACGAGTGTGTTGATCGCCTGCGCGTTCATCGAACGCACGTGCAAGAGATATCGGCCCGCCGGAATTTTGCCGAGCTTCACGACTTGGTTAAACGGAGTTGCTGGTCCTTTGCATTGCGCGGGATCTTGGCTCGACATTTTTGCGATCGGCTGAACGATAATGACGCTGTCTTGAACGTTGAACTTCACTTGGTCCATCGACATACAGTTGTTCGGAAATGTTCCGTTCAGCATGAGCTCTTCTTGGCCGTTGTTCACTGAGGAGTGAACGAAGGCTTGCGAAACCGGTGCGTAGAGATAGTCGTCTGGATCAGCCGTCAGAGCCGGGCCAACTTTGATTTCACCGACGGCTTTGCCATCAGCTTGAACGACTTGCCATGTGCCTGCCGGTAAAATGCCGACGTCGACGACTCGCTCGAACGGAAGAACGACTTGCATGCAGAAGCCCGCGTATTTGTAAGCAACGGGACCGACTTTGATCGTCTTCGATGCGCGATCGATTGTCGTCGTAACGGGAGCTGGTCGGTAGCACGAGTTTGCGAACGTACCTTCACCGACGAACTGAACATGATCGTTCGAGTCGAATCCGACCGGAACGTAGATCTTCGTGAACGTGACTGCCTCAGAGGTCGGTTCGGCTTGGACCGCCGGATCAGCATGGACAGCATGAGTGATGAACAAAGCGGCCGCGGCCAAAATAAAACGTTTCATGATTGCTCCTCTAAGAAAGGCGAATGTTTCTCCGTTGCTAGAGTCGCGTTCAAAGAGAGATAAATCAGCCGCGTAGTTTTTAGCTCGTGTGAAGAAGTCGACACGAGCGTGGCGTCACACCGCCATCACTCTCTGAGTCTTAGCTTTGGAGTCATCTCGAGCTGGCGACCCCATTTGGTATCGACCGGACGCAATCCCGTCGTCATGAAGATGACATGCTTAGGATCAATGATGACTGCACCCACCCCGGCTTCTTCGGCGTATTTTTGACCGGCGTCGCCGCCTTTGATGTAGATCGTGTCGTCGACGAGATCGCAGGCCGTCGCGGTCTTACAGATGGTGGTGACCTGAATCGATTGATCGGCCGATTCACCGGTTCGCGGGTCGATAATGTGGTGGTAGCGCTTGCCATCTTTGACGAAATATTTTTCGGTATCGCCCGCAGTCGTCACCGCGATGTCGGTCGCGTAAAGGTCAAAGAGCGCTCGTTTTCTTTTTTCGTCGGGATTCATAGGGCGTGGGTCACCGACGCCGATCGTCCAGAGCTTGCCGTCGGATTTCTTACCCCAGACCCGAACGCCTCCGCTCGCGTCGATGTAACCCGCTTGAATCTGACGTGGCTTCAAGAAGTCGTAAATGAAATCGATTGACCAGCCTTCGCCCATTCCCCCGAGACCGATTTTCATTCGTTTCTTCTTCAGGAAAACGGTCATGGCCGTCTTGTCGATGACAACGTTTTTAAAATTCACGAGAGGGAGTGTCTCTTTGATTTGTTCCGCGCTCG
>CAJYIL010000511.1 GCA_913774795.1 Pseudobdellovibrionaceae bacterium | reverse complement strand
TCAGCCGCACTGTTTACAGAGGCGTGCTGAAGAACCAGCCACCTGTGATGAGAACAGCCGCAAGAAGAAACAGCGGAAGAGAGCGCTTTGCTTTGTTGATGAGGCGCATAAATTCGGTCCACGCCGGCGTTAAATCCGTGACCGGTGGCTGATCGACGGTGGCCTTGTTGATAACGGCGATGACCGTTGGAAGTCGGTCGGCCGTCTTCGCCAGCCAAGCTAGCTGTTCAGCATTTTTTGTATGCCCCTCGAGCGTCACGACCCCGCCTGACACACCGATTTTGACCTCAGGAAACCAATTCGATTTTGCCGCCAGATTATTCAAAATCTTCGACGTCTGTTGATCGTCCATCGCCGACGGAACGCGGGCGACTTTATCGATCGTGTCGCCCGCCGCGGATGTCGCCGGCTTGATGAGCTCTTGAGCTGACGCCGCAGTGTTAAATATCAACAAAGCCAAAATCGAGAGTGAAATGAGTCGTTTCATCACGGTAGAAACTAAAAGACTTTTCCCGAAATTAGGTCGCCATTTGGTTAAGAGTTCTTCATGACTCTGTGGACTATAGTCTTCTTAACCGGGAGATGGTTTGAGAACGATTGAGTTCGCTCTCGACAGCTGATTTGTTTCCCGGATTGCTTTCTGTGACATTCCGGGAGACTCTGCATTTTCCAGCCGTGAGGGGACTGCCATGTCGATAGCGCTGACGCCCGCGCAACTCAACGATTGCGCCAATGAACCGATTCAAATCCCAGGCAGCATTCAGCCCCACGGGCTTTTGATCGCGCTTCGCGCGACCGACTTCACGATTCTCCAGATTTCAAAAAACGTTTCCGAGATCATCGGTGTCGACGCTAACGAACTCCTTCATCAACCTCTCTCGAGGATTATGAATGTTGAGCCGGTGCGCGAGGCCGTGAAACGCTTGGGAGAGCGAACACCGCGCCTTCTGAACCCGATTCCGATCGAGATCGTCGCCAACGGTCGCACGAAAGGTTTCGACGGAATCCTTCATCGATCGGGCCGCGTGATTAATCTTGAGCTCGAACCACACGTCAAAGGCACGGTCCTGGGCTTTGGCGGTTTCTACGAAAAGGTTCGCGACGTCGCCTCGAGATTTTTCAACTCTTCTGACGTGCAGGAAACTTGCGACATCGCCTGCGAAGAAATCCGTAAACTGACCGGATTCGATCGGGTGATGATCTACCGATTCGATCACGATTGGCACGGGTCAGTCATCGCCGAATCAATCAATGACGGGGTCAGGAGTTACCTGAATCATCACTTCCCCGCCTCCGACATTCCGAAACAAGCGCGCGATCTTTACGCCGTCAACTGGCTCCGGATCATCCCGGACGTCGACTACCAGCCGTCCCCGCTCGTGCCGCAAACGAATCCTCTTACCGATCGCCCTCTCGATCTTTCGAATGCGGTTCTTCGTTCAGTTTCTCCAATCCACGTCGAGTACATGAAAAACATGGGGCTCGGGGCTTCCATGAGTATTTCGATTTTGAGAGATCGCCAGCTCTGGGGCTTGATTTCTTGCCATCACCTCACGCCTCTTTTCCTCAGCTATGACGTTCGCGTAGCATGCGAATTTTTGGGCCAGACTCTGTCAGGGCAGATTCAGGTGAGAGAAGCGGCTGCCGAAACCGATCACAAGCTTCAGTTGAAGACGATCTACACGCAGCTTCTTTCCGAAGGCGGCGTGAAAGAAGATTTCGCAACCGTCTTGGAGCAAAACGCCGCCGCCCTCTTGGCTTTGACCGAATCTCAAGGCGCGGCGATTTGTTTGAGCGGAGGCTGTAAACTTATCGGCCGCACGCCGAATCACGAAGAAAACCGCGACCTCATCGCCTGGCTCATGGACAAAGGCGAAGATTTTTATTTCACCGATCATCTCACCGAGGTTTATCCGCCGGCCGCGAAATTTCAGGACGTAGCCTCTGGGCTTTTAGCGGCGCGCATTGCGCACGCCGGCTGGGTCATCTGGTATCGGCCTTCGCAAGAAGAAGATATTGTCTGGGGTGGTAACCCGCACGAATCAAAAACCTGGTCCGAGAGCGAAATGCGGTATCATCCGCGCGCTTCGTTTGCGACATGGACCGAGTCGGTTCGCGGTCGTTCAAAAAAATGGTCGATCGATGAAACCGACGTCGCTCTTGAATTCCAGAAAGCCGCCTCGGGACTCGTGCCGAGTGCCTATGCTGGAGCCGCCGATTCTGCAAGGAGTGAGCGGGTTTCAGTTTCGCAGACTCAATCCGCAGTCACGGCGCCTGCTCCTTCCCGGACCACTGAGACCCCGGGCAATTTGGCGTTGATCGACGGTTTCGCCGATTTGTCGCTGGCTCTCCTCGACGACCGCGGCATCGTTCGCTCTTGGTCAAAGGGGGCGGCGAAGATGCTAGGCTACTCGAAAGCCGAGATGATCGGCCGGCCGCTCGCCTCTCTTCTTCCCGAAACCGATGCTTTACAAAACCGCGCGAGCGATATCATGTCGAAAGCGGCTCGAGACGGTCGCTGCATCGAAGAACTCTGGCTCTATAGAAAAGACGGGACAAGCTTTTGGGCAAAGATCGGTCTCAACAAGACCGAAAAAATCGCCGACGTCGACGGGACGTTTTCGTTAATTATCGAAGATTTCTCGGAAGAGCGAGCGGCCGAAGAAGAGTTAAAAGCAACCAAAGTCGCGGCTGAAGCGGCGAACAGAACAAAGTCGGCGTTCTTAGCGAACATCTCGCACGAGATTCGAACGCCGCTTGGCGCTGTCCTCGGCTTCGCGGAGCTCATGAGCGCAAATGGCGTGAGCGACGTCGATCGCGGCGAGATGTACGAACGCGTGAAGCGAAACGGCCAGCAGCTTTCGACACTGATCAATGATCTTCTCGATATGTCGAAAGCCGAAGCCGGTCGACTCGAAGTCGAGATGATCGACTTTGATTTGCGCCAGCTTTTGACAGACATCGAGCAGACATTCATCCCTCGCGCCGAAGAAAAATTCATCGAGATGAGTTTTCAATTGGCGCCGTCGTTGCCATCCGCCCTTCGCTCGGACCCAACCCGCATCCGCCAAATCCTCATCAATCTCTTGAGCAACGCGATCAAGTTCACGCATGAGCACGGAAAAATCGTCGTTTCGGTCTCCACGAAACAAACTCCGGCCGGAGAAGATCAGCTGGTCATACGGGTCAAGGATTCAGGCCGCGGCATGACCGACGAAGAACAGCAGCGTCTCTTTCAGCCGTTCGCGCAAGCCGATGTCTCAATGACCCGCAAGTTCGGCGGCACAGGCTTGGGCCTTTTCATCTCTCGCCGTCTCGCACGCGCACTGGGTGGCGAGCTGAGAATCGAATCATCAAAAATCGACGAAGGGACGACCTTCTTGGCGGAGATCGACATTAGCCAAAAGCCGGCCGCCCTCGCGACGCCTTCGAAGACTGCGGCCGCGCCGAAAAAGAATGCGCTAGAAGGGATGCGGGTTCTTCTCGTTGATGACTCGCCCGATAACCGCGAGCTCATTTCGATTTTCTTAAGAGGTGCGGCGGCAAAAGTTGAAACCGCCGAAAACGGAGCGCTGGGCATTGAGCGCCTGGAGCGTGAAAACTTCGACGTCGTCTTGATGGACATCCAGATGCCGGTTATGGACGGCCAGGCCGCCATGCGTGAGCTCAAATCGCGCGGATTCAAAACGCCGGTCATCGCTCTCACGGCGCACGCGATGAAAGAAGAACGCGAAGCTTCGCTGGCGCTTGGCTTTTCGGGTTACTTAACGAAACCGGTCAGCCGCGCCGATCTTATCGCGAGCGTTGAAGCTTTTCGAAAATAAGCTCTTTTAAGCGCCGAAAGCCTTCGACCTCGTAATCGAGCCAAGGGAGCGATCGGTTGCCGATTTTCTCTTCCCAGGCTTCGAATGAAGTGCGCGGATTAATACGGCCACCGAGCTGTTTTCGATCTAATTGTTTGCGGGGATCGCCTCCCCAGGTGATGGTCTCGATCAGTTCAGGTCTAAAAAGAAAGGCTAACGCTTCGGGCCCGATTCTGAGCGCGATCATTCCGCACGCCATCATCGGAAGCTGAGGCAACTCCGGGAAGTCTTCGTTGATCGATTCGGTGACAATCAAATCTTGACGATCGGTGTCCATTTTTTCGAGGCAGCGACGCGCGTACTTCACAAGATCTGTTCGCGGCGGGCAAAGGCCCGCGAAATCGACTTGATCGCTGTGAATCACGGCTACACCCGTCGAGCGAAACGCTTCGAAGATCGCTTGGTGACGACGCAAGAGTTCGTCGTCGGCCTTCGTCGCGGTCAGGATGTTTTCAAAGATCGAATTGAGCTTTGTGAGAAACACGATTTTATCACCGCTTGCCTGCGTCGTCTCGATCAAGCGAGCTTGTCCCGCAAACGCGTTGGCGATCATTTCGCAAGCCGTTCGCTGCGCCGCCGGGATTCGCTTCTCCGTCATGTGATGGCACGTGATGAGCGCCCAAAGACGCTCGTCGACAACGACCGCGACCGAGAACGAACACCGGACTCTCATGTTGCGCAAGTACTCGAGATGAACCGGCGAAGAGGCGCGAAGACGAGAATCCGATAAATTGATGTCTTGGCCGTTCACCGGATTCTTGGCAGGCACGATGCGCGACGTTCGCAGCTCGGTGTCTGGAATTTGACGAACATGGTTTCGGAGATAAAGATCTCGCGCGATCTTTGGAATGTCGCTCGCCGGGAATCGGTGGCCGTTATACGAGTGGGCCGAAAGCACGCGGTGCTCGGCGATCACTTCGCCGTGCTCGTGAGGCTCGAGAAATTGATACATCATCACGCGGTCCATGCCTGTGATACGGTGAACCGCTTGGCAGACGATCGACGAAAGCGCTTTAACAGACTTCTCCGAGCGAAGGTTCACGAGAGTTTGGTTAACGATATCCGAGTAGTCTTCAGTCGGGATCGACGGCTCGAACTCCAGAAACGCCAGTCCATCTGTCACGAAGACGGCCCCGTCAAATGACCTGCTGTCGCGCTGGAAAACAAAATTAGCGCGGTTGCGCGTCGGCGAGAGCTCTTTTAAAAGATTTGCGACACGGTCGGCGACTTCGGTACCAAACACATGATCGATCTTCGAGCTCACCACTTCGGAGTGTCCGAGTCCGATGAGCTTCTCGATGTTCTCGCTGGCAGCCTGAATGCGGTGATCGTCCATGGTGAAAGCGACAAGAGCACCGATCGACTGAATTGATCCGATAAACTGAAGAGGTTCTTTCTCACACGCAGCGAGATCGTTCGGGACGTTACTGAGTTGGTTGGCCGCGTCCATTGATTTCGATCTCCTCGGTCCATTTGTTTAGGATAGCGCTTAAGTCTTCGATGCGGAGGGGTTTAGAGAGATAGTCATCCATTCCGCTCGCAAGACAATGTTCGACATCTTGGGTGAGGGCATTCGCAGTCAGCGCGATGATCGGGATCTGAGCGCCCTTTGGCGTCTTCCGGAGTTCGATCGTCGTTTCGCAGCCGTCCATTCCTGGCATCTGCATGTCCATCAAGACGAGGTCGAAATCACCTTTGTCGACTTTCTCCAGGGCTTGCGCGCCGCTTTCGGCGGTTTCGTAATCGTGACCCAGCTTTTTCAGGAACAAGCCAATCACGACACGTGAGTCCACGTTGTCATCGACGGCCAACACCTTGAGCTGAGCTCGCTGTGGCACCGGATTCGAAACATGGCTTGAAAGCTGGATGGCATCGTTCGTTGTGCGCTTCAGAGGAATCTCGCACCAGAAGGTGGAGCCTTCACCCGGAGTCGACGAGAAACCGACTTGGCCGCCCATCAGTTGTGCGAGCTGTTTTGAAATGGCGAGACCAAGTCCTGTACCGCCAAATCTACGGGCGTGACCAGTTTCGGCTTGCGAGAATTTCTGGAAAATCTTGGAATGATCTTCTGCGCGAATGCCGATGCCGGTATCGACCACCGCCAGGTGAACGAACTGACCCTTTTGCGTCACGCGAACGACGATCGATCCCTCGCTCGTAAACTTGAGAGCGTTCGAAATGAAGTTCACCAGGATCTGGCGAATGCGCGACGGATCACCCAAGAAATTCGATGACGACTCGACGTTGAAATCGACTTTGAGTTGGACGCCTTTTTCGCGGGCTTGCGACATGAAAAGCAGAGCGACGTCGTCAACCAATTCGCGAAGCTTGAATGAGACAGATTCGAGTTTGACCTTGCCGGCTTCGATCTTCGAGATGTCTAAGACATCTTCGATCAACGTGAGCAGGAGCTTGCCTGAGCGGTGGATGCCATTGACGTAATTGACTTGCTCGGTATCGAGGCGGCTCAACTCGAGCATCTGGCACAGGCCCAAGACCACGTTCAACGGCGTGCGAAGCTCGTGAGACATACTCGCTAAGAAGTCGGACTTCGCGCGGTTGGCCACTTCGGCCGAATCTTTGGCGCGCAAAAGATCGCTCGCGATCGCTTTATAAGATGAAACATCGCGACTGATGGCCGCAACCCGCTCGACTCGCCCCGCTTCGTTCATGATCGGCACGATTGTTGTCGAATAGAACCGAGTGCTTCCGACGAGCGTGACTTCTTCTTCGAAAACCTCAGGCTGCCCGTTTCGCATTACGCGGTTGTAGCGCTCAAGCGCTTGTTCGTTTTGCCCGGGTCCGAAGAAATCTTTAAGAGGACGCCCGATCAGCTGAGTGACGGCGTAGCCTAGCGTTTGCTCAGCTGAGCGGTTCAAGGACTCAAGACGAAGCTCACCGTCGTACACTCTGAATACCGAGATAAAGTCAGATGTGTTGGCAAAGATGCCGTTAAAGACCGACTCGCGCTCTTTCAGAGCTTCGTTTTGTTTGCGGTATTCGGTGACGTCGAAGCCGACGGATTGATACTCGACGACCGATCCCTTCGCGTCAAAGACCCCGCGGTGGATCCAGCGGATCCACCGCGTGCCCTCGTTCCACCGGGTGATGCGGTGTTCGTGCTGCGCGACCGGCTGTGATGGCGTGAGTGATGACAAGACACGCTTCGCTCCCGCCCGGTCTTCTGCGTCGATACAGTCGAAGAACGATTTTTTCTTCGAGATCGAAGCGCTTCCGAAATAAAGCGCGAAGGTCTCATTCGTGAAGAGCAAAGTTCCATCGGCGTTGTGACGGCATACGAAGACGGCTTGGTCTTCGACGATGGCTTTGTACCGCGACTCACTTTGTTCGAGCGCACGAGAGGCGTCGACTTGCGCGGTGGTGTCGAGCGCGATTGTTCCGACCGCGATCGGGTTTTTACCGCTCGAGTCCATGATCGGGAAACGCGTTGCGAGAACCGCGCGGTGACCGTCTGGTGTTTCGACGTTTTCCTGCTTGCGAACGGCCGCACGGCGGATGAAGACTTCGAGATCGGCATCGCGCATTTGGTTTGCGAGAGCGTCCGGGAGGACTTCACGGTCGGTTTTTCCGACGATGCTTTCGTTGATCCCGTAAAAACGCATGTAAGCTTCGTTTACGAGCTGGTAGCGTCCCAGGTTATCTTTCAAAGAAATCATGGTCGGAGACGCGTCGATGATCGCGCGAATGCGTCCTTCGGAGGCCCGAAGTTTCTCTTGAGTGCGTACGATCTGCGTGTGATCCGTAAAAACGAGAATCAAGCCGACGATTTTTTTATTCTCGTCGAGTGAAGGCTGAATGCGCACTTGATAATTCAACCCTGCCGCCTCACACGTGGCTTCGTTCGCTTTACCGGTTTCAAGGGTGAGATTCGCAAGGCGATCGAAATCAGGAATTTCTGCGACGGTCGAAAGCGAGTTGATCTCTCGACCCATGTCGTTGGGCGTGATGAAGAAAACTTTTAAGGCATCCGTGTTGTAACGAAGAAGTCGAAGGCGCGAGTCGAGAACGAGAAGCGGCGAACCGATGGAGTTTTGGATATTCTCAAGGCTCACGCTCAAGTTCTTGAGTTCTGAAGACTTCGCCGTCAGCTCTTCGTTGACGGTCGTCAACTCTTCGTTTGACGACTGCATCTCTTCGTTTGTTGTCTCAAGCTCTTCGTTCGACGCCTGAAGTTCCTCGTTCGTAGACGAAAGCTCCTCGTTCACGCTTTGGAGCTCTTCATTCGAAACACCAAGCTCTTCGATGACCGTCTGCAAGTGCTCGCGCGTGATGTGCAGCTCTTGCTCGACTTCGCTTAAGCGAAGCGGAAGCTCGCCATCGTGAGGGACGCCGATTTCA
>CAJYIL010000510.1 GCA_913774795.1 Pseudobdellovibrionaceae bacterium | reverse complement strand
ATCGAAATCAAAGCACTCAGCCCAAGATACTTACCAAAAAATCAAATCGATGCTCGAGAACGACAAAGACCTTCGAAAGATGGATTCATCGTACGCGTGCACGTTTAACGATGCCGCGATGTCGGGCACCGCAAAGGGTTCGAAGTTCGAAGCCGCGATGAAAATTGCCGGCGAAGGAGCAGGTTCCAATGTCGAAATCGAAGTGAGCTTGCCGCTCATGCTGACGCCTCTTAAAGGTGTCGTTCAAAGCACTCTTCAACAAAAGCTCGAGCGCGCACTCGCGTAAAGATCTCTGTGGTAAAGGCTCCCGCGAAAAAGAAAACTCCCGCGAAGAAAAAGGCGGCTCCAAAAAAGGTGGCCAAGGCCGTTCCGCGCGAAGTCGAGATTGTCGAGCCCAATGAGGCAGAAGAGCCCGAGCTCCAGCCACTAGATCCGTCACAGAGCGAAGAGGCTTACCGCACGGCGGAGTTAGTCGATCCGGACCTCCTCAAAGACGACTTCGTGCCCGAAATCGCGAGACGTGCGGTTGCCGACGGCAAGGCCGCGGCCGCGCGTGAGATCAAGAGCTCACGACTTCCCAGAGTTGTGAACGCCGAGGTCGTTGAAGATGAAAAAGGCCTTACGACCTCGAACGATCCGATTACGACTTATCTCGCGGAAATTCGTCGTTATCCATTGTTGACCAGAGAACAAGAGAACGAGCTCGCCGTTCGCTACCGCGAAACAGGCGATTCGCGAGCCGCTGAGCAATTGGTGACGTCGAATCTGCGCTTTGTCGTCAAGATCGCGGCGGAGTATTCGCGCTTCGGCGCGAAGTTGATCGATCTTGTGCAAGAGGGCAACGTAGGCCTCATGCATGCCGTGAAAGAGTTCAACCCCTACAAGGGTGTTCGCTTGATCACCTATGCCGTCTGGTGGATTCGCGGGTATATTCAAGAGTATCTCATGCGGCAGTACTCGATGGTCCGCATCGGCACGACGCAAAACCAACGAAAACTGTTCTACCGCCTTCAAAAGGAACAAAACGCGCTCGATTCGCAAGGCAATGCGCCGACGGTCGCGATGATTGCGGGCAAACTTGGTGTAAGCGAAGAAGAAGTCGAAATGATGTCGAAGCGTCTCTCCGGACGTGACGTCAGCTTAAGTGCTCCGATTGACTCCGAGAATCCGGGAGCGTCCCTTCTCGACTTCGAGTCGTCAGGCGAACCTCTGCCAGACACGGCCATCGGAAATTTTGAAGAACTCAATATTTTGAAAGACAACCTCGCGAAGCTGCGCCCGTCTTTAAGCGAGAAAGAATCTTATATTCTCGAGAAGCGTATTTTGGCGGATGAACCGCAGACGCTTCAAGAGATCGGCGAACATTACGGTGTCACGCGCGAAGCCGTGCGCCAGCTCGAAGCCCGACTCATCGGCAAAATACGGAAGGCCGTCACCGATTCCCTGCACGAAGACTAGACCTTGGTCGATGCGCGCTTAAGCGCGCGTGCTCAGAGACCGAAGTGTAAGAGTGAGATTTGCCTGGAGCTTCATCGTTATCACCGCGCTCTCTTGGTTCTTGAATTCGCCTGCCGACGCAGGCGAAATCAAAATCATGGCACCTGCGACTTGGA
>CAJYIL010000509.1 GCA_913774795.1 Pseudobdellovibrionaceae bacterium | reverse complement strand
CCGAGTGGGGCTCGCCGAATCTGCGCCATGATCCCGCCCGAGAATTGGAGGCGGCCTGAATCGCGATCGAGATTTTTCACCTCATTGATGGTGTCGTCGATGTATTGAACGGTGCGGTCGAATTCGTTTTGGGCGTCGGGCCACGTTTTGCCGATCTCCCACATCAGGAGCCGACAAACCACTTCGCGTTGTTCAACCATGGCGTTTCGAAATGCGGTGACGGCCGCCACGCGCTTTTCGGTTTGCATCATGGGCCATTCGCCCAAACCCTTCGACCATGCTTTGGCTGCGGCCGAGACGGCTTCGCTTAAAACCTCTTTGGTCACATGAGGTGTTGTGCCGAGAACGACATCGATGGTTTCTTTATGGCAGGTCGAGTGAACCTCTCGACGTTCGAAACCAGTGGATCGGAGTTCTCCTCCGATAAGAATACGACCATCGATTTTAGGAACTTGGGGAAATTCGAGCATGCGCGAAAGTCTAGCGAGCTCGCCTCACGCCGACAAGTTGTCAAAGCGCAACACGCTGGGTTCATTCATATCAGGCGATTTTGCGCGCGGGCTCGCAGGCGAGCGTTCTTCGTACGTTGATATTAAGAGAGCGGCGAGATCGGCGAAGTCAGTCGCTGAAGTTCGGGCCACGTCTTCGATGGTCGTGCAGATCAAGTAGAGGCCAGAGGCCCCAACATTGCCGCTCGCAGAGCGAAGAGAATGTGCAATATCTCGGGCCGTGTTTCGATTTTCGGTCATCAGCGCGTGTTCAAGGCGCGAAAGATCTTTTGCGCAGATTTCGAGAAACGTACGCCAAAGTTCCCCGACGAACTCAACCTGGCCATAAGACAGAGCAATCGAGCTCAAGATTTGCGACCCGAGATCGAGAGTCAGTCCCGCTTTCAAAAGAATCGGTGATTTGAATTCAACTCCGTCCTCGTAAACGCTCATGATTTCAAAAGCGTTGATCCAACGAACTTTTTCGCTGGCGCACTTCGGTTCACCGAAGTTTTTTGAGTTGCGTTTAACGATCTCAAGGAGTTCGAAGCCCGAGAGCGAGGGCATATTCGCATCTGTCACGATGAGATCGAAACTTAGGAGTTTCAGCAGGCGAATCCCCTGGCGAGCGTCTCATGGTGAATTCATCGGTCGCAAAAGCGAACGTTTTTAGTCTAGTCGCATGTTCCGGCCTCGACCAAAGACTGACTCTCAGTGTTTTGCAATTGAGACACCTTCGGGAGCCGCCTAACATGACGTTATGAAACATCTTTTGAGTTCTCTTCTGGTTTTGGCATCGATGTCGGCGGGCTCTTTGGCTCATGCCCAACAAGCCAAGGTCATCAAAGTAAAAGGTCAGCAGGCGATCGTTCAGTTTCCTCCCGGAACTCCTCCGGTTGTTGGCGAGATGATTCCGGTCGGTGGTTCAGCCGCAGCCGAAAGCGGAGCGCCGATGGGTCGCGGTTCG
>CAJYIL010000508.1 GCA_913774795.1 Pseudobdellovibrionaceae bacterium | reverse complement strand
AGGTTGCCGTAACGTTCACTGACTTTCTGAGCGCCGAGGCGCTTGATCGAATCGGCGAAGTCGAGATAGACCGCTTTTTTCGTTGGGCCCACGCCGAACCCCTCGTCGCAACGGAATTTCGCTTGGCGCGACGAGACGTCTCGAGGTGCCAGGTTACCGAACGAAGGGTAAATGCGCTCAAGATAATAATCGCGCTCGTCTTCTGGAATTTGATCAGGCGAACGAGGATCGTCTTTCTTCTTCGGAACCCAGACGCGGCCATCGTTACGCAAAGACTCTGACATCAGCGTCAACTTCGATTGATAGTCGCCGCTGACCGGAATGCACGTCGGGTGAATCTGCGTAAAACACGGGTTCGCGAAAAGAGCGCCTTTTTGGTGCGCTCGCCAACTCGCCGTCACGTTCGATTGTTTTGCGTTCGTCGAAAGATAAAAGACGTTGCCGTAACCGCCGGTCGCGAGAATCACGGCGTCGGCTTCGTGCGATTCGAGCTCTCCGGTCGTCAAATTGCGAGCGATGATGCCGCGAGCGACGCCGTCGATTGTCACGAGTTCAAGCATCTCGCGACGTGAGTGCAACGTGATCGCCCTCGCGCCCACCTGACGCATCATCGCGCTGTAAGCACCGATCAAAAGCTGCTGCCCGGTTTGCCCGCGAGCGTAGAATGTACGCGAGACTTGCGCGCCACCGAACGAGCGGTTGGTGAGCGTGCCGCCGTACTCACGAGCGAACGGCACGCCTTGAGCCACGCACTGATCGATGATGTTCGGAGAAATTTCTGCGAGGCGGTAAACGTTCGCTTCGCGCGCGCGGAAGTCGCCGCCTTTGACGGTGTCGTAAAACAAACGGTAAACCGAGTCGCCGTCGTTTTGGTAGTTCTTGGCCGCGTTGATCCCGCCTTGGGCCGCGATCGAGTGCGCGCGACGCGGAGATTCGTGAATACAGAATGTGTGAACGTTGTAACCGAGTTCAGCGAGTGTCGCTGAAGCCGAGGCCCCCGCAAGACCTGTACCGACAACGATGATCTTGTGTTTGCGTTTGTTTGCGGGGTTCACAAGCTTCATGTCGAACTTGTGTTTCTCCCACTTCGTTTCTAGAGGACCACTTGGGACTTTGCCGTCGAGCCCAAACTCCTGATTTTGGTCTGCCATCTTACTGACCTGCTCCGTGGTAGAAGAAATAAACGTAAATCGGTTGCGACAAGAAACCTGCCGCTACGATGAACGCGTAGAAATAACCGAACTTGCTTAAGTAAGGCGCGACACGCGGGTGATAGATGCCGAGCGACGCCCATGCCGAGTAGAATCCGTGCGCCAAGTGCAAGAAGACGACGACCATCGAGATCGCGTACCAAATCACGTAGCCCGTGTTGGAGAAAACCTCGACGACGAGGCGATGAAGATCTCGCACTTCCACGCCGTTGATCGTTGTCATGTAGACGGTACCGTACTTGAAGGTGATCAAGTGAAGGATGATGAACACCAAAAGGAGTGTTCCGTGGAAGATCATGAACTTCGATTGGAAGCGCGCTTTCTTCTCACCGTTTGTCGGCATCGCATATTTGCGAGGACGTGCCGCTTTGTTTTGAAGAGTCAGCCACACTCCGTCCACCACGTGAAACGTCAGAGCCGCTAACAACCCAAGTTCGGCGACGATCAAAAACGGATTCGAGACCAGCGCGTGACCATACAGGTTGTATTTCTCGGCGCTGACTAAGATGAGCATGTTGCCCGCCATATGCGTGAGGACGAAAAGACTCCAGATGAGTCCGGTGATCCCCATGACTTGCTTACGGCCGACGCTGGAACTGAAGTACCCCACGGTGTCTCCTGCTAATTATCAATTCCTAATCATTAACTCCGCGCCGCGCACCATGTCTAGTTGAGATCACCTCAGACTTCTGCAATAAGTGACCTTCGAACTCGAGCCATTGGTCGATTCACGGGAGAGGAACTCGGATGAAAGTCTTTGTCTGCATCAAGCAGGTCCCTGACACAGAAACAAAAATTAAACTCAAACCCGACCAATCGGGCGTCGACTTCACGGGCGTGAAGTGGGTCATGAACCCTTACGACGAATTCGCCGTCGAAGAAGCGATCAAACTTCGCGAAGGCGGTAAGGCCACGGGTGTCGTCGTGTTCAGCGTTGGACCAAAGGCTCGTGTCGTTGAGTCTTTGCGTACAGCTCTCGCGATGGGAGCCGATGACGCAGTCGTGATCGACGCTCCTGAAGATCTCGATTCTTCAGTCGTGGCAAAAGCGCTCGCTGGCGCGATTAAAGCCGAAGGCGAGTTCCGTTATATTTTAACCGGCAAGCTTGCCATCGACGACAACGCTTCGGCCGTTTCTCAAATGATCGCTGAATATTTGAACATCCCTCAAGCCACGGTCGTCTCAAAACTCGAGATCGGCGATACTTCGGCAACGGCCGAGCGCGAAGTCGAGGGCGGCACGCGCGAAATTCTTGAACTCAAAGGTCCAGCGGTGATCGCGGCGAACAAAGGCTTGAATATGCCGCGCTACGCCTCGCTCCCGGGCATCATGAAGGCGAAAAAGAAAGTCATCAAAGAACTCACGCTCGATGCGGTCGGCGCATCAGCGGCTGACGTCCGCGTGAAGTACAAAGGTTTTCAGATGCCGGCCGAAAAACCAGCGGTCAAAATGTTGGGCGGAGATGCAGCGGCTCAAGCCCACGAACTCGCAACTCTTCTCCGTAACGAAGCGAAGGTGATCTAATGGCTAGCGTTCTTGTTTTTACTGAATTCGCAGACGGCAAATTTAAAAAAGGCGCTCTCGAGCTTCTCTCGGCCGCTCGTAAATCGGGTTTGAAAGTCCAAGCGCTTGCTCTCGGTTCGGGCGCAAAAGCGTTGCCGTTCGGCGCAGAGGGCGTCGACGAAGTTTTCGTCGCCGACAACGCTCAATTCGACAAATACAACCCAGAGCTTTTCTCGGCGACCGTGTCGGCCCTCCTAGCCGCACAAAAGCCGTCGGTTGTTCTCGCGTCATCATCGGCTCTCGCGCGTGACATGTTCCCGCGTGTGGCGGCCCACATGGGTGTCGGTGTGGCGAGCGACTGCACGACTCTCGAAATTTCGTCTGATGGCAACGTCACGGCTCGTCGTCCAATGTACGCCGGCAAGTGCACCGCTGAAGTGTCATTCGAAAACTCGCCGACGAAGATCGTCTTGATGCGCGCCAACCAACTTCCGGTTGTCGCTGCGACAGGCGCGAAAACGCCGAGCGTGACCGATGTTGCAGCACCGGCGACCGATCTTCACACGATCATCAAGGACGTCGTTAAAGGCACATCAGGTAAACTCGATCTCACTGAAGCGAACATCATCGTCGCCGGTGGGCGCGGCATGAAAGATGCGGCCAGCTTCAAGCTCCTCGAAGATCTCGCCGACGTTCTCGGCGCGACCGTCGGTGCTTCGCGTGCCGTCGTCGATGCTGGCTGGGTGCCTCACACGATGCAAGTCGGACAAACCGGTAAGACGGTTGCGCCAACGCTTTACATCGCGGCCGGAGTTTCGGGTGCGATTCAGCACTTGGCCGGAATGAGCGGTTCGAAAGTGATCGTTGCGATCAACAAAGACGCCAACGCTCCGATTTTCCAAAAAGCGACTTACGGAATCGTCGGTGACGTTTTCGAAATTCTCCCGAAGCTGACCGAAGAGTTTAAGAAACTCGTTCACCACTAAGGATTGATGAGAGGGCGCCCACGAGGCGCCCTTTTTATTTATGCAAAACTATCTTTATCCGGCACTCGCCCTCGTCTTTCCGATCGCTATTGTGATTGCTTACTCGAGACGTCGCCGTCAAAAAGCCCGCTATTACGCTGACCCCCGCAATGAGGGTACCGTCGAAGGTTCGATCGAAGATTTGAATCGCGAAGAGCCCGACGCCTCACCTTGGCGCAACGACGAGATCGCCCGCATTCGCGAGACGATGGAGCTGGTTGACCGCTTCGATACGATGCGTGGTTACACCGAAAGCCTGATCGAAGAGATGAAGATCGAACTCAAGAACAAGGGCATCGAGAGCGAATCGGTTTTTCTTGAGGGGTACCCAGTCGGCGCGATCGCATCGCTGACGACCCGCATGGGTATTTTTGAACTCTACGCCGAGCGAAGCCAAATTCGCCATGCCCGCGAAATCATCCAAAAGTTTCTCGCAAAGTAAGCGTCTTGAATTGAGACTCTGCCTTCTGTTTTGTCTGGGATCGCCCGAAAATAAATCGTGATGATTTTTCTTTCAGTTCTCGTGGCACTCGTCAGCTCCGCCACTGAGATCAAAATTCCGGTGAGTACCGCCTACCTCAATGCGCAGACCGAAATTATCGCGTCCGTGTGCCGCGAGGGTTCGGCGTTTCGCAGATGCAAATTGCCCGAAGCGAGCGCCTGCCAGTCGGCGGCTGATGCGGCCTTCACCGCTTGTTACCGAAGAGATCTCGCGACCCGTAAAGGATCTGACCTTTCCGCGAACGAAGCCAAAGACTTAAGTCAGTGGCTTCTCGACTGTACCGTCACGGCACCCACGTTCCGAGGCGCAGATGCGCTCGAGACCGCGTGCTACGCGAAAGCGGGCCGCTCAAATAAGTCAGTCAAAATCGACGTCTCGTACGTGAAGAACTACCAGGTCGTAGAAACTCCGAAAGCGCCTGCGCCGTCAGCGAAACCGACGCTCGTGCTCGATCTTGCCACTCGGTACATCGTCTACGCGAAAAGGAGCGTCGATTCTCTCGCGCTACTTCGAACCCAACTCAAGACGAACGCGAAGGCGGCCTGCGCAAACTATCGAGGCTCCGATCACACCGGCTGCGCTCTCGAGGCTCTAAAGCTATACCCGATCAAAACCGTCACTGACTTGACGCTACACCTAGTGATCCTCACGGCAGAAGCGGCCCGCGACCGTCAATCTTCTGGGTCCGCGGAGAGCGAGCGAGTTCTCTATTCAAGTTTTGCAGCTCTGGCCGAATCGGTTCGCGTCGATCAATTCTGGCTCCTGACCGAACCGGCGACGGGTGAATACGACGAGATGCAGAGACGAGATCTTGCCAAAGCAGAAAACGAGGCTCTTGCGAAGGCGAAGCAAAAGATCAACGAGATCCTAAACAAGACCGGCCGTAAGCCGGCCAGTGTCGAAAAGGCTCGCGAACGACTTCGCGCCGCACTCGCTCGGCCCTGGGTGCTCCGTTAACAACCCTTAGCAGTTGGCCAATCCCGAACGCCGTGCCTTAATATTGGCGTGAACCTCTCGCTACATCTGAAGAAAACACTTCAAACAGTCGCGATCGTCGGTCTGACGACGTTTGCGAACTATTTGCTGAACAAGCTCCTCGGCATCGACAGCCCGATGCTCGCGTTCTGCCTTGGCATCACGTGTGCCGCTTGGCTCGGTGGATTCTGGCAGGGTGTCTTTGCCACGCTTCTTTCATTTGTTGCGGTCATCTGGGTCTTCTCGAATTCGAGTTTGATGGCGGCTCAACAGATGTGGGCGATTCGTTGCGTTCTCTTTTGCGCAAACGGGATTCTCACCTCTCTTTTGTGCGGCAAATTAAGAGATTCGCGCGAGCGGCTTGCTGAAACGGCCGAACTTCTCCGAAACGAAAGAAGCCACGAGACTCGCCGCGCCTTGGATGAACTTCGTGCTTCGAGAGCGTTTCTCGACTCGATTATCGAAAACATTCCGGCGATGGTTTTTGTGAAAGAAGCGAAGACGCTGAAGTTCGTGCGCTGGAATCGCGCCGGCGCCAAGTTGATTGGTCGCGAGCCAGATGAACTCATCGGAAAAACCGATCATGACTTTTTCCCGATTGAACAGGCCGACTTTTTTGTGGCCGCCGACCGAGAGGTTCTCAAAGGCCGTCACCTTGTCGATATCCCGGAGGAGCCTCTCCGGAACGCGCGTGGCGAGGAGCTTCTACTGCACACCAAAAAAATCCCGGTCTACGGCGCAGACGGTGAACCTGAGTTTCTCCTCGGAATTTCCGAAGACGTCACGGAGGCGCGAAAGCGCGAGCAACAGCGCATGGAACTCGCCGAAGCAAAAGCCGCCAAGGCTGAGGCTGAGCGTTTGTCGTCGCGCATGCAGGAGCTGGCCGATGCCGCAAGCGAGGCCAGTCGTGCGAAGAGTGCCTTCATGGCAAATATCTCTCACGAAATCCGCACGCCCCTCGGTGCAATGATCGGTTTTGCCGAGCTCTCTCTCGAAGACGGCAATCTCACGCAAGATCATGTGCAAAAGTTAAAAACGATCGAACGAAATGGCCGGCAGCTTCTTCGAATCGTGAACGAGATCTTGGATCTTTCGAAGGTTGAGTCTGAACACGTCCAGATCGAGAATACGAACTTCAATCTCTTTTCTGTCGTCGAAGATGTTCGTGAACTTCTCACGATCACGGCACAGGAAAAAAGTCTTCGTCTCTCAGTCGACTTTGTTCCGCCACACGACACTTGCATCTACTCAGATCCGAACCGTCTCAGACAAATTCTCATCAATATGGTCGGAAACGCCGTTAAGTTTACGACGACCGGAGAAGTTCGACTCAAAGTCTCTTTGAAACCGATCGAAACGACGAGTTCGATCCTGGAAATCATCGTAACGGACTCGGGAGTCGGTCTCAATTCCGACCAAGCCGCCCGGCTTTTTAAACCCTTCGCGCAGGCGGATGAATCAATGACCCGCCGATTCGGCGGAACGGGTCTCGGCCTCTTTCTCTCACGAAAGCTTGCTAACTTAATGGGTGGCGACGTTTCACTTGTAGAATCCACTCCGGGCGAAGGCAGCGTTTTTAAAATCGACCTTGCTGTTAAAGTCGTCGACACGATCTCGAGCCGACCGACGAGCGCCGCCAGCGAACTCGCGCCGAAGAATTCGTTGAACGGAATGCGCGTTCTCTTGGTCGACGATGCTCCCGATAACCGTTCGCTTCTTCAAACTTATCTGAAAAAATGGGATATCGACGTAGCGGCTGAAAGCAACGGCTGCGACGGCGTGAAGGCCGCCATGCGAGACGATTTCGATGTCATCCTTCTCGACATCCAGATGCCAGAGATGGATGGCTTTCAGGCGATTCGACTTTTGCGTGAGAAAAACTATTCACGACCTGTGATCGCATTGACCGCGCACGCCATGAAGGGTGACCGCGAAAAATGTCTTGAGGCAGGCTTCGACGACTATCTGCAAAAGCCCGTCGACCGAAAAGCGCTTGAAGCAACTCTTCGGCGCTATCGTCGTTAATTAATGACGGAGTCGATCACGCAATTGAGTCCTTCACCGCGCACGTAGACTCCAACGGGATCGGCAAATTCTTGATCGGCTCTTTTCACCCAAACCGTGATGTACACGGCGCCGTCATCAGCGGTGCGCGCGAAATCGGTGTTGCGAACATACGCGCCTGTTTTGGGATGCGCTTGAAGAACTGCTTCGAGAGCGGCTTTGCGAGAAAGCGTGTAGCATGCGGCCGGAACTTTGGCGATCGGCGCCGGGTTCGATGCGAACGACGAAACAGCGGTCATGAGACTCAAGGCAAAATTCATCATGGCCCCACCCTAATCGAAGATGTTAGGTTTGCAACCGTCATGAAAAACAAGCTTATCGGCTTCGCTCTCTTTCTCATTTACCGTTCGCTTTGGCTCACGTGGAGAATTCGCATCCATGAACCCGAGCGTATGCAACAGGCGATGCGCGACAAAGAACCGATGGTCCTCGCCCACTGGCACGGGCAAATTCCGGGCATCTTGTATCTTTTGAAGCGCTATCACGCCGCCGCAATAATCTCGACAAGCAAAGACGGCGATTTCGTCGACACGATGGCGCGTTTAATAGGCGCAAAAACCACTCGCGGTTCAACGACGAGAGGCGGAGCAAGCGCCCTGAAAGGCATGCTTCGACTCGCCAAAGAAGGTTGGCGTCCTGCGATCGCGATCGATGGCCCCAAGGGCCCTCGCCATCAAGCCAAGCCCGGAGTTCTCGAAATCTCGCGTGTGATCGGAGCGCCGATTTATCCGCTCACATGCGCGGTCGATCGCGCGTGGGTCTTTCACAAAGCCTGGGATAAAACGATTTTGCCCAAGCCGTTTGCGCGCATCCAGGTGGCGTGGGGCGATCCAGTTCCGGCTGTGAGTCGAGATCAGGATGGGAGAAACCCCGACCTTGCGCGGGCTCTCGAAGCCGCCATGCAGAGCGCAGAGCATCAGGCTACGCAACTCCTGCAGGAACTCATTGCGACGAAGTGATTCTGTGCTAGCCTAACTTAAGAAATCTCAAGGGGTTGGCAGCATGACGCGAAACATCACTTCGCTTTTCGGAGCACTCATTTTAGCGCTCACTTTTGGATGCGCTTTTTCTTCTCAAGCACTCGCCGACGACAAAGACGTCGTCGCGGTTGCGGGCAACAAATCGATCACCGTTAAAGACTTCAACGAGCGCTACAACGAAGTCGCTAAAAAATCGCTCGTACCTCCGGCGAAAGATCTCTTCCTCGAAGATTTGATTCGCTACGAGATCGGCGTGCAAGAAGCCATCAAGCGCGGCATCCCGGATGAACCGATCGTCAAAGAACGCATTCGCCAAGAGTATTACAAAGGCTTGATCGAGAAAGAGCTCGGTCAAAAAATCTCGGAGATTAAAGTCACCGATAAAGAAATGCAGGATTGGTACAAAGATCACCCGGAGATTCGCTCTTCGCATATCTTGATCGAATTCCGCCCTGAAGCGACTGCTGAGCAAAAGAAAGCGGCTCGCGATCGCGCAAACGAAATCATGGGCGAAGTGAAAAAATCGAAGCGCCCTTTCGAAGAACTTGTTGGTCTCTACACGGATGACGTTCTCTCAAAGCGCACGGGCGGCGACGTCGGCTGGCAGTCGAAACTCACGCTGGCACCTTCGTACTACGAAGCAATTTCGAAAATGAAAGTCGGCGATGTTTCAGGTCTCATTGAAACGGAGTACGGCTACCACATCATCAAAGTCACGGGTCGCCGTGGTTACGCTGACGCCGATAAACGCGCAATTCGCGCCGGCGTCTATGACGAGAAACGCAACGCACTCTTTAACGCGTACTTCGTGAAGTTGAAAAAACAGTACACGGTCAAAGTGAATAAAGGCGCATTGAAGTAAAATGATTCGCAAAACGAAATCACGTTTGAACGAGGGCCTGACGGTCCTCGTTTTGTTTTTAAGCCTCTCGATCTCGGCCTGCACGAAAGAGCGCGTGATGCTCGATAAATCCGTGCTCGTCGTCAACGGCCACTCGGTCTCGACAAAGGAATTCTCCGAGCGACTCGCCCTCCGGCTTCGCACTTACGATGCACTCACCGCAAAAGACACATCGAATCTCGAAAGAGCGAAGACCGAAACGGTAAAGGCTTTCGTGATCGAATACATCGCGCGCGATTACGCGAAGAAAAACAAGATCGACGTTTCAAGCGCAGAAGTCGAAGCCGAGGCAACGAAGCTTCGCTCCAATTATCCGGATGAATTTGCCTTCCGCCGCGCTCTCGCCGATGAAAACATCAAGTACGACGACTGGAAAAAAGATCTCGAGCTCACGGTTCTTCAGCGCAAAATTCTTGCTTTAATTACGGCGAAGGCGCCCGAGCCCACCGATAAAGAAATGCAGGAGTACTACGATGCCCGCAAAGCTCAGTGGAACAACCCGGCGCGCGTAAAACTGAGACAAATCGTTCTCGCGAAAGAAGATGACGCCAAGCGCATCGAAGAGCAGCTCCAAAAGGGCGATTCGATGGCGAAGCTCGCAAAGCAATTCTCAATCGCGCCTGAAGGCGAAAACGGCGGAGATACGGGCTGGCTCCCCAAGGGCACGCTCGATGTCTTCGATACAGCGTTTAAAATGAAAGAGGGCCAGAGGAGCAAAATTCTCAAGTCGGCCTACGGTTACCACATCTTCGAAGTTCTCAAAAAAGAGCCCGAAGGCCGTTTGAGTTTCCAGGACGCGAAGGCTAAGATTCGGGCGGCTTTGAAGGAGCAAAAAGAACAGGCTCTTTTCTCGTCGTGGCTTGAGGAACAAATCCGCAAATCCGACGTGAAAAAAGACGACGCTCTCATTCAAGCCATCAAGGTAACGACCCGGGGGTCTTGAATGAAAGTCTTAGCTGCTGCCCTGATTTCGCTCGCTGCGTTTGCAGCCGTTGGCGAAACGGTTGAGCGCATTGTCGCGATCGTGAACGATGAGATCATCACGTCGACCGACGTTGAAAAATACGCGGCTCGTTTGAAAACCGGCGGTCTCGCAGATGACCTTCTGATTCCCGACGAACCGACGAAACAAGCTTTGCTGAAAGATCGCGAAAAACTTCTGCAAACGATGATCAATGCGAAAGTCATCGACTCAGAGGTGAAAAAACAAAACCTCTCGGTGCCGATTGAACGAGTCGAACAAGAGATCCGCAAGGTTGCAAAGAACAACGGCGTCTCGCGCGACGAACTCAAACAAGCTTTGAGCGAGCGCGGAATTCCGTTCTCCGATTACCAGGACTTCATCAAGACCGGCCTCGAACGCCAATCCCTCGTTGAAAAAGCAATCGCCTCACGAATCAAGATCTCGGAAGACGACGTCATGAACGCGTATGCGGCCAAACACGGCGGGAACGACGAACAAGCGTTCGAATATACGTTGGCTCACATTTACTTCGACTCTGCAAAAACGGGCGGCGCGAAAGCAGCTCGCCAGCGGGCTGACGAAGCGCTTGCGAAATTAAAATCGGGCGTGCCTTGGGACCGCGAAGCAGCCGATGCGTCTGAAGATCCGGGTTATGAGCAAGGTGGCTTGCTTGGCGTTTTCAAAACCGGCGAACTCCATCAAGGTCTCGATGCCGCGATCGCGAAACTTCAGCCTGGCGAGTTCACGAATGTGATTCCGGCCTCAGGCGGATTTGAGATCGTGAAGGTCGTGAAGAAAAAGATCATCCCCGATCCGCGAACCGAAAAAGAACGCGAAGGTCTTCGCCAACAGCTTTACGAATCAGCTTTCAAAAAGCAGCTCGCTGATTGGCTCGAGCAACTTCGCACCGATGCATTTGTTCGCATGAATCCAACCAACGTGTCGGTGACGAATACGCAACTCACGGTCGTCTCTCCTCCGGGAGTTCCGCCTCCCCCGACACCAACGCCCGATCCAAATCGCAAAGTCGATGTGCCTGACCAACCAAAAACGCCAGGTCGCATGCCGAGATCAAGATCGGTGAAATGAAGACGCCTCTCCGAATTTCGATCACGACGGGTGATCCCGACGGCATCGGAACAGAAATCACCGCCAAAGCTCTAGCGAAATTGAAACCCCAATCCGGGGTTTCGTTTTTTCTATGGCGCTCGCCGAGAATGGCGAAACGTGATCTTGCGCTCATCGATCGGTCCTTCAAACGCATTACCGTAAACAATTGGGCCGACGCTCTGAAAGCTCATCCGTCGTCGCCCAAAGAGATCGTCGATATCAATTCAAACCTCGCGGCACCCTTGTGGGTTGAGCAAAGTGCGCAAGCTTCGCACTTCGGTCATATCGATGCGATGGTCACGGCTCCTCTCAGCAAGACCGCGATTCACGCAGCCGGGTTGAGTGACATGGGTCACACCGGAATTCTGAAACGGGTTTCGAAGACGCGTGAACTCTTCATGGGCTTCATCGGCAATCACTTCAACGTGCTTCTCGCCACGGGACATTCTCCGATCGCCGATGTGACCGACCAACTCACCGAATCTCGCTTGTTGAAAGCCGTTCGCGCGGCCGATGAGCTCCGTCGCACGCTCGATAAAAAACAGCAGGCGCGTCCGATCGCTCTTCTCGGATTAAATCCCCATGCCGGCGAGCAAGGCCTTATCGGCAGTATTGAAGAACGCGTGCACACCAAGGTCCTCACTCAAGCCGCGGAAGAGGGTCTTAAGGTCGAAGGACCACTCGTGCCGGATGCCGCCTTTTTTGAGAAGAATTGGACAAAGTATTCGGTGTTCGTTGCGAATTACCACGATCAAGGATTGATTCCGTTCAAACTGATTCACGGCCAAGAATCGGGCGTGCAAGTCACGATGGGTCTGCCGTTCGTTCGTACGAGCGTCGATCACGGAACAGCGAAAGACATCTTCGGAAAAAACAAAGCCGATCACCGTTCGATGCTTCAAGCGCTCGAGTGGGCGATTCGATTAAAAAAGATTAAGTAAGGGAGCCTTTATGAAAATGAATCCAGAAATCTTCCGGGAGTACGATATCCGCGGTGTCGTCGATACCGATTTCGACGCGGACTTCGCCCGCACGCTCGGCCGCGCGTTCATCACGTACCTTGTCGAGCAAAAAGGCGCACCGAAGAACCCGGTCGTATCCCTCGCTCACGACGCGCGCGTTTCGTCTCCATCGTTCTCAAAAGCGATGAGCGAAGGCATGCAGATGGCCGGAGCCAAGGTCATTTTCTTGGGTCTCACGACAACACCGATCTCTTACTTCTCGATGTTCGCTCTCGATAATCCAGCGGGCGGCATCATGATCACGGGTTCGCACAACCCACCTGACTACAACGGCTTCAAAATCTCGGTCGGAAAAACGACGATCTCCGGTGAAGAGATCCAGAAGCTCCGTAAGATCATTGAGTCTGAAAAGTTCGTAAGCGGAACAGGGGCTTACACGACGTTCGATATCTTCGATGATTACGTCGCTCGTTACAAAAAAGAGTTCGCAAACTTGAAGCCGATCAAAGTCGTTCTCGACTGCGGCAACGGTGCAGCTGGCTGTATCGCTCGCCGCCTCTTCGAAGCGGTTGGTTTGAAACCGACGATCTTGTTCGAAGAGCCAGATGGCCGCTTCCCGAACCATCACCCAGATCCAACGGTTGAGAAAAACAACGCTGACCTCATGAAAGCCGTCGTTAAAGAAGGTGCCGCACTCGGAATCGGCTTCGACGGCGACGCTGATCGCATCGGAATTGTCGATTCGAAGGGCCGCTTCATCGCCGGCGATGAGATGATGGTTATGATCGCGCGAGGAATTTTGGCACAGAATCCTGGCGCGAAGATCATCGGTGATGTGAAGTGCTCAGATCGCCTCTACGATGACGTTCGTAAACACGGCGGTCATCCGATCATGTGGAAGACTGGACATTCTCTCGTTAAGGCTAAGATTAAAGAAGAGCACGCGCCGTTCGGTGGTGAGCTTTCGGGTCACGTCTTCTTCGCCGATCGCAACTATGGGTACGACGATGCTTTGTACGCAGGGCTTCGCCTTGTCGAGATGGTCGGCAACGCAGGTTCAGTTGACGAATTATTGAAAGGCTTCCCGACGGCTTACAGCACTCCTGAACTTCGTGTCGATACGACCGAAGATAAGAAGCGCTCGATTGTTGAGAAACTGAAACAGACATATAACGCCGACACCGATCGCTACAAAGTTAACATGATCGACGGCGTTCGTATTTCGTACAAAGACGGTTGGGCGCTTGTTCGTGCATCGAACACGCAACCGGTTTTGTCGATGCGATTCGAGTCTCCGACTGAAGAAGGCTTAAAGCGCATTCAGAACGAGATTGAATCAATCGTGAATCCGCTCCTCTAATTTCGCTGGCCCCGGGGTCGGTGACACTCGCGAGTTCTCTTTTGACCAGAGAGCTCGCGATAAAGGACTAAATGGCGACTCCTAAAGGCTCCGATAAGAACGCTGGTAAACAAACCGAACCTTATGACGGAATTCGTGTCAAAGGCGCGCGTGAGCACAACCTTAAAAACGTTCACGTCGAAATTCCGCGAAACAAAATCACGGTCATCACGGGCCTTTCGGGTTCAGGCAAATCTTCGATCGCCTTCGATACAATCTACGCCGAAGGCCAACGTCGTTACGTCGATTCGCTTTCGACCTACGCACGAAACTTCCTCGATAAACTGAAAAAACCAGACGTCGACTCGATCGTCGGCCTCTCTCCCGCCATCGCGATTGATCAAAAGTCCGTGGGGCTTAACCCGCGTTCGACCGTCGGCACCGTCACTGAAGTTTACGATTATCTCCGTCTTCTCTACTCCAAAGTCGGCACTCCTCACTGCCCGATTCACCACGTTCCGGTTGCAGGACAAAACCCGAATCAGATCGTGGATGACATCATGAAGATGCCAGTGGGCACACGACTCATCATCTTGTCGCCTTTTGCGGTCGGCAAGAAGGGTGAGTTCCTCAACGACTTCCAGAAATTCGTAAAGCGCGGTTTCGTTTCGGCGAAAGTCGACGGCGCTTATATCGAACTCGAAGGCGCAAAGAAGCTCGCAAAAACCAAAGCGCACGATATCGATATCGTGATCGATAAAGTCGTCATCAAAGACGGCGTTCGCGGTCGTATCGCAGAGTCAGTAAACACGGCGATTCAACACGGCAATGGCCGAGTGACGGTTGAGCGCGCAGATAAAGGGGCTGAAAGAAAATCGTATTCGATTCACTCGGCGTGCCCGGTCTGTGGATTTTCGTTTCCCGAAATTGAGCCGCGCTTTTTCTCGTTCAACAATCCACGTGGTGCATGCGGAACATGTAATGGTCTCGGAACAATCGACATCGAAGAAGTCGAACAGGTTCAGTACCAATCGGGTGATGAACCGCGCATGGTTCAAAACGTGAAGTATCGTGTCTCTGACAAGATCGCTCACAAAACCGAAGAAGATGAAGAAGGCGAAGTCGATGAGCTTGCGATTCGCGAATGCCCTGAATGCCACGGCACTCGTCTTGCCGAAGGCCCGCGAAACGTTTTGATCGCGGGCAAAGCTATCACCCAGCTCGCCTCTTTGAGTGCGGTTGAGTTACGAGAGCTTCTTTCGACTTCGGAGTGGTCTTCGCGCGGCCAACTCATTGCCGAGAAAATCTTGAAGCAGATCGATTCGCGCCTGGGTTACATGATTCGCGTCGGTACAGGCTACCTCTCGATGGATCGCCCAACCCGCACTCTCTCGGGCGGAGAAGCGCAGCGAATTCGTCTCGCGACTCAAGTGGGTTCGTCGCTCGTCGGCGTCTTGTACGTTCTCGATGAACCGTCGATCGGTCTTCACCCGCGCGATCACCACCGTCTTCTCGATATCCTTCGCGATCTCAAAGATCTCGGTAATACAATCCTGATGGTCGAACACGATGAAGACACGATTCGCTCTGCCGACCACATCATCGACATCGGACCTCGCGCCGGCGTTCTTGGAGGTGCGGTCATCGCCGCGGGAACACCTGAAGAAATCCAGAAAGTGCCCGAGTCAGTCACGGGTGGTTATCTCAGTGGGCGTCTCGAAATTCCGGTTCCGCGCGAACGCCGTAAAGGCAATGGCAAAAATATCACGCTTAAAGGTGCTTCAGGGAACAACCTAAAAGATGTCTCGATCGAAATTCCGCTCGGCACATTCACGGCTGTCACCGGTGTTTCGGGCTCAGGCAAGTCGACGCTCATCATGGATACGCTCTACCGAATCTTGGCGAATCACTTCTACAAAGCGAAGTGGGAGATCTCACCGTTTAAAGACGTGAAGGGTCTTGATCACATCGACAAGGTCATCGACATCAACCAAAATCCGATTGGCCGCACTCCGCGCTCGACACCTGCTACGTACGTCGGATTGTTCCCTCTCATTCGCGATCTTTACGCCGCTTTGCCCGATTCAAAAGTTCGTGGGTACGCTCCGGGCCGCTTCTCGTTCAACGTCAAAGGCGGACGATGTGAAAACTGCCAAGGTGCGGGCATGCTCCGGGTTGAAATGCATTTCATGTCAGATGTCTTCGTTGAGTGCGATGTCTGCCAAGGACGACGCTACAACCGCGAAACGCTCGCGATTCGCTACAAAGATAAATCGATCGCCGACGTGCTGAATATGCCGGTCGGAGAAGCGCTCGAGTTCTTCCAGAACCACTCTCACATCCGCCGTAAGCTTGAGACGCTGAATCAAGTGGGCCTCGATTACATGCGACTTGGTCAATCGTCGACTACGTTGTCAGGCGGTGAAGCTCAGCGCGTGAAACTTTCGAAGGAACTTTCAAAGCGCGGAACCGGCAAAACGCTCTACATCTTGGATGAACCCACGACCGGTCTTCACTTCGCCGACATCGCGAAGCTCATCGAGCTTTTGCAAGCGTTGGTCGACCAAGGCAACACGGTCTTGGTGATCGAGCACAACCTCGACGTCGTGAAGAACTGCGACCACGTCATTGATCTAGGTCCCGACGGAGGTCGAGCGGGCGGTGAGATCGTCGCGGTCGGAACGCCTGAAGTCATCGCGAAGACAAAGCGAAGCGAGACCGCTCGCTTCCTTCAGCCTCTTTTGAAGTAAAGCGGGGGTGCCGAGAGGCCGATAGGGTTTCATGAACCTTATCGCCCGCTTTCTCGCTCCCCGAGCGCTTTTCACGTCGGTCGTAAGAGCTCACCTTGTTGTTCTTCTTGTTTGCTCATTCTCCGTGACGGCCTTCGCCGTTGAAATTTCGTCGTGCGGAGACGGATCCAAGATCGAAGGTCGATACATCGTCCGCGCTACGACGTCTTCCTTGGCGGGCGTTTCGCAAAAGTCGACTTCGCGTGCGGCGGAGAAACTTCGATCTTCGCGGCTGATCCACCAAGCTTTCAACACCCCAAGCGCCTTCGATCTCGTGAATTCACACTCACTCACCGAGAAATCCACAGGCTCGCTCGTTTCAACTTATGCGAGTGAGCTCTCAGAGAACGATCTGTCGGAATTGGTTCGTGATGACAGCGTGCTTTCGATTGAAGAAGATTGTCTGGTTCACATCGAAGCGCTTCCGAATGATCCAACCGCCGCCGATGCCGTGCGGTCTCGCGAGCAGCTCAATTTGCCTCAGGCGTGGTCGACAAAAACGGATTCGTCTTCGATCATCGTCGCCG
>CAJYIL010000507.1 GCA_913774795.1 Pseudobdellovibrionaceae bacterium | reverse complement strand
CTTACGGAGTCGTTCGGTACGAAAGAGCGGATGAAACGCGACGACCGTAGGTATCTGAGATCGAAACGGCCTTAACGGAGTATGCCGTGTCGGCTTCAAGACCACCGACGACGACTCGGTGGTGAGTGCGAAGCACGTTATCTGAAGTCGAGATCAATGAGGCGCCGGTCTGTACGTTGGTGACGATGATTTGCGATGTCGCCATCAAGTCGGTGTCCCATTCGAGAACGACTGAATCGGAAAAAGACTCGCCAAATTTGAGATTTGAGATCGTTGGCTCATCGCCGTCTTTGCACGGGTTGAATGTCGCCGTGTTGGGAATCGCATAGTTGTCAGCCGTGAGCACTTGCCAGCCCCGTGCGAGCAAATCTTGATAGGCTTTTTGAGGGGCCGAAGACTTAGCCGAATCAAACCACGCCTCGTTCGAAGTCATACCGCAGAGAACGTCGCGACCGGCTGCCTCGTTCTCGCCCAGTTTTCTCATCATGACGACAAGAGCGATGTGGTAGCGCGGGCCCTGATAGTAGTCGAGCTGCATAAGCTTTTCGGTTTCGTGGGTCATCGCGATCTTTTGAGTTGAGCAACCTAGGCGAGTCGGGTGATCGCCGTCTGAATCGACGACCGGCTTGTAGACGCCGTCTTCGTCGCGCAATCGGAGAACAGTGCCGTCATCCGAAAGCACCGCGAGTTCATACAGACCTTCGGCCTGCTGGGGTGCGAGTCTCAACACACTCGAAAAACGCATCGCGAAGTTCTCGATTAGAACCTCGCCGGTATCGTTCTTCACCGCAGCGCCAGTTTCGGAAGTGAAACCCGAAGTAAATTGACGGGTCGGAACATTCAACTGAGTGAAGAACAAATTCTGCGAACTCTTTGTTCCGCGAGCGATTAAATCGCTCGTATTCGCCGCGGATGGGGCTCCGGACTTTAACCAGTAGAGCTCAGCCTTGAGACCCGCATTCGAGCGCGGATCGTTGTCGCCACCCATCGGATCACAGACCGTCTTGGTGACCGGATAAAGGTTCACGTTCATCTTTGACATTTGAATCTCTTCGGGCGCACTGAGTCTTTCTTGACCGAGCATTTGTGCGCACGCCGGGAGGATCATCAAGCTGAGTGCAGACAGTGTTCTGAAAACGGTCTTTGTATTCACACCACACCTCACTTCGCCTTTTAGTTTCAGGCCGAATGTGTGGGGAATGGAATGAAAAGCGGTGTTGAGTGATAAGTCGGGACACGAGAAGTTCAACGCTTTCTTGAACTTTCGCGAAAGTCTTGGGAAGTGGCAAAGTCTTAGCCGGCGAGGTTAAGACTTTGCTTGTATGGAGTTAAAGCGATGCTTGAGCTGTGTGGAGATGCTTGAGGCTGTGGAGGAATGCCACTTGTGTGTCGCCGTCGACATCGCACCCGCGTAGGACCTT
>CAJYIL010000506.1 GCA_913774795.1 Pseudobdellovibrionaceae bacterium | reverse complement strand
GTCACCGAGCAGCGTGAACTGCGAGACCAAAAGGTGCTCGCCCCGAACGTCCAGGAGAGAGCGATTCATTTTACCATCGGCGTCGGCGAAAATTCTTAAACTCACGACCTTCTTCATCATCCACTCGACATCCGCGCGCGTGTCGCCGTCTTCGACACCAAGAAGCGTCAAAAGACCTGGACCAATCTTGGAGATGAGATGCTCATCCACTTTCACTTCGGCTTCAAGAACACGTTGGAGAACGGCCTTCATGAACTGAAGCTTAAAGGCTTGATCGAAGCCTATCAAGGTAGGGTACGCTTATCAGGATGCAACTCCGCGCGCGGCTGATGGTTCGATATCTTCTCGGTGAAATGATCCCGACGTTCTTCATGGGCGTTGTCGTCTTCATCGTGATCTTGTTGATGTTTCAGGCGCTGAGACTCACCGAACAAGTTCTCGTTCATGGGGTGAAAATCTCGGTGATCGCCGAGATGATGGGTTATCTCTCGACGAGTTTCTTGCCGATCCTCTTTCCGATGTCTCTTCTGTTTGCGGTCTTGATGACATACTCACGTCTCTCCGCCGATTCTGAGATTGTCGCGTTTCGCGCCGTCGGACTCGGGATGCCGTCGATCATCGCGCCGGCCGTGATCTTAGGAATTTTGATCGGCGTGCTTTCGCTCCAAACGAGCTTTCATATCGCGCCTTGGGGCAACCGCCAATTCGAGCTTCTGATCACGCGAGTCGGTTCCGAGCGGCCGACGATCGCGATCAAAGAAGCCACCTTCTCGAAAGATTTTTTCGATCTCGTCGTTTACGCAAACCGCGTTGATTCGAAAACGGGCCGTCTCGATCACGTTTTCATCTACAACGAGCGAGAGAGCGATCAGCCTCTGACCGTCATCGCGCAATCCGGAGAAATCATTCAAGATCGCGATTCCGGCGGTCATGCGGCGACCTTGCGGTTATCGAACGGCTCTATCCATAGAACCGCCGACAACCGCCACACCAAGATCGACTTTTCGACCTA